>CAUJGH010000185.1 GCA_963169575.1 Myxococcota bacterium
GGCCGCCGAGGGGCGGGCCGAGGGTGAACCCGACGGCGAAGCTCGCCCCGATCATGCCCATCCATTTCGTGCGATCCGCTTCCTCGGTCACGTCCGTCAGGTAGGCCGTCGCGACCGAGATGTTCGCGGCGAAGAGCCCCGAGAGCAGGCGGGCCAGGAAGAGCTGGAGCAGCGACTGTGCAAATCCCAGCAGCAGCAGGGCGATGGCCGTTCCCGCGATCGTGATCAACATGACCGGCCGGCGGCCGATGCGATCGGACAGACGGCCCCAGAGCGGGGCACCGAGCAGCTGCATGGCCGCATGGCTGGCCAGCAGGAGCCCCAGGGTCGATCCGTCGGCCCCGAATCGCTCGGCCCAGAAGGGCAGGATCGGGACCACGATGCCGAAGCCGATCAGGTCGACGACGATGACGGAGAACAGGACCGCGAGGCTCGGTTTTCGGTCTCCCCGGTCGGTTTTGCTAAAACTCGTCACGTTCTTCCGCCCGGCCGCGACCCACCGGCGCCGCCCGGCGCGAACTCTAAGCGAACTTGAAACCGGGATCCCGAGGAGACCACTCTTTGACGAGCAACACGAGCGAAAAATCCCAGCGGACGCTCCAGGCCTGGACCCAGCAGCAGCGCTACGCCGAGGCGATGGTGCCGATCATCGGCGAGCTCTACCGCGAGCACGGCGTCATCGTGACCCTGTTCGGCAACTCGCTGGTCAACAAATCCCCGCTCGAGATCCAGGAGCTCCACCGGATCGCCCGGGTCAACGTCGACAGCCAGATCCACATCACCGAGGTCTATCCAATCCTCGCCGAGATGGCCGTCCTCGACCTCGGCCCGGCACGCATCGACGTCGGCAATCTCGTCACCCATTGGCGCGGCCGCTCGCGCTCGGTCTCGGTCTCGGATTTCGTGCGCGACGAGCTCGCGGGCATCGCGACCGGCAAGGCCTCGATCCGGCCGAGCCCCCAGGACGTCGTGCTCTATGGCTTCGGCCGCATCGGCCGCCTCGTGGCCCGCATCCTCGCCGGCAAGACCGGCGGCGGCGACAACCTGCGCCTGCGCGCCATCGTCGTCCGCCCCGGCGGCGCGGGCGATCTCCAGAAGCGCGCCGATCTGCTGCGGCGCGATTCGATCCACGGCCCGTTCTCCGGCGAGGTCCTCGTCGACGAGGAAGAGAACGCCCTCATCATCAACGGCAATCTCGTCCACATGATCTACGCGAGCAGCCCGAAGGAAGTCGACTACACGAAGTACGGCATCCGCGACGCGATCGTCGTCGACAACACGGGCAGCTGGCGAACGCGCGAGGACCTGCAGAAGCACGTCGAAGTTCCCGGCGCCGCCAAGGTCATCCTGACGGCCCCCGGCAAGGGCGACGTCCCGAACATCGTCTACGGCGTGAATCATCACGGGATGCGCGAAGCGGGGGCGGTGCTGTCGGCGGCGTCGTGTACGACGAACGCGATCGCACCGGTCCTGAAGGTCGTGAACGACGAGTACGGCATCCAGGCCGGTCACGTCGAGTCGATCCACTCGTTCACCAACGATCAGAATCTGATCGACAACTACCACAAGAAGGCGCGCCGCGGCCGCGCCGCACCGCTGAACATGGTCGTGACCGAGACCGGCGCCGCGAGCGCCGTCGCGAAATGCCTGCCCGAGCTGAAGGGCAAGCTGACGGGCAACGCGATCCGCGTGCCGACGCCGAACGTCTCGCTCGCGGTCATGAGCCTCTACCTCGAGCGCGAGACGACGAAGGAAGAGCTGAACGAGTATCTGCTCAAGGCGTCGCTCGAAGGCGACCTGCAGAACCAGATCGACTTCGTGAACTCGACCGAGGCGGCCTCGACGGATTTCGTCGGCAATCGCTATGCGGGCATCGTCGACGCCCAGGCGACGCTCGCCCAGGGCAGCCACATCGTGCTCTACGTCTGGTACGACAACGAGTTCGGCTACAGCCGCCAGGTCGTGCGCTGCCTCGAGGAGCTCGCGGGCGTCGTGATGCCGAACTTCCCGAAGCGCGCCCGCACGGCCTGACGCGCGCGCCGAAGCGCGCGTTCGGGCCGTCCGCCCGCACCGTCCGCCCGGGGCCTCGCCCCGGTCCGCGCTAGGGCAGGGCCGGCGGGGCGTCGGGATCGATCACGCTGGGCGCGGGCGTCCACGGCGCGCCGTGCGGATCGCTGCCGTCGCCCTTTCCACTGCTGCCTCGGCTTCTGGAACCGCCGCCGAGCGGGAACGAGAGCGCGAGGCCGAGACGGGGCACCGCGTCGTAGTCCTCGTCGTAGAGCTGGTTGCCGTTGGCGTTCTCGACCCGCATCCGGCCGGCGAAGCCGAAGCCGCCGCGGAAATCGAGGTAGCCGCGCTCGAAGAGCTGGATGCGCACACCGACCTCGACCGGCACCGACGAGATCTCGCCGATGCCATGGCGGTCCTGCGAATCGCCGTTGTCGTCGAGCCGGAAGCGGTTGCGCTCGTAGCCGGCCGAGACGGTGAGCCGTACGGCCTCGGCCGGGCCCCAGACGAGCACGACCTGGCCGCCCTGCACGAAGCTGCCCTGCGTGCGCAGGTCGAGGCTCGGCGCGATCCGCCAGTCGAGGGCGACGACGGGGAAGACCTGGGCGGGGCCTTCGAGCTGGCTCGTGACGCCGACGCCGGCGCCGAGGGCGAGCGTGTCGAGGGCCTGCCAGCGCAGCAGGCCCGTGATCCCGGCGGCGAAACCGTTGCGGCGGGCGCCCGTCTCGCCGGACCAGCGGATCGGGACAGCGGCCTCGAGCGAGACGCCGCCCCCGATCGACGCCGACGCGGTCGGCGCGACGTCGATCGTATTGATGCCGCCGAAGGGCGCGCGCGGCAGCTCCGTCCCGCCGTAGGCGGGGGGCAGGTTCGGCGAGTTGTCGAGGTGGAAGTCGTAGCTCGCATGCTGATAGGCGGCGCGCAGGCCGACGCGGAACGCCTCGGCGACGGCCGCCTCGCCGCCGCCCTCGAGCGCGACGCGCCAGGCCTTGAACTCGTCGCCGCCGTCGGTCTCGGTTTCGAACTCGTTGAGGAAGCGGGCCTCGAGGCGCCCCTGCCAGCCCGCGCTCTTCGGCGCATCGTCCGTGAACAGGACCTGTGCGCTCGCATCCAGCACGACGCCGAAGCTGCAGAGGCCGAGGCCGAAGGCGACGGCCATGCGCGGAAGCCGGGCGGCCCCAGGCCGCTTCGCGACGCGGCGCATCGGATTGCCTCGAGCCATCTCGCTTCCCCCGTTCGGATCCGCGGCCTGCGGCGGCTGCGCGCTCACTGGCCGCCTTCGCTGAAGCCCTTCTGGGCGCCCTCGACCATCGCGAACGGGCCGACGGGCCAGCCGAAGCAGTCGACCATCAGCTGGTTGACCTCGGCATGCGTCGCAGTGCCTTCGGCGACGACGCGGCTCGCTTCCATCAGCATCGCGGCGTAGATGCGATTCGCGACGTAGCCCCAGGCCATCGGGTTGTCCTGGACGACGACCGGCCGCTTGCCGCAGTCGAGCGCGAGCTGCTTCACCGTCTCGATCACGTCCGGCCGCGTCTCCGGACGGACGACGATCTCCGCGAACTTCATGACGGCGGGCGGCGACGCCCAATGCCAGACGATGACCTGCGCCGGGCGATTCGTCGCGGAGGCGAGGGCGGCGAGCGGAAAGCCCGAGCTGTTCGAGGCGAGGATGCAGTCCTCCGGCGCGACGCGGTCGAGATCGCGGAAGACGCGGATCTTGAGGTCGAGCTTCTCGGGCACGGCCTCGAGCACCAGCTCGGCGCTGCCCACAGCGTCCTCGAATCCGGTCGAGAAGCGGAGCCGTGCGAGGGCGGCGTCGGCGTCCGCGCGCGTCAGCTTGCCGCGCTCGACCGCGCGCTCGAACCCATAGCGCCCGGTCGTGACACGCGTGCGGGCCTTCGCGATCACGTCTTCGGCGACGTCCGTGCAGTGGACGTCGTGTCCTGCCTGCGCGAGGACCTGCGCCATCCCGCTCCCCATCACTCCGGCTCCGATCACCGCGATCCGCATCTCTTTCCGTCTTCCTTTCGCTCGGACTAACGCCCCGGCCGCTCGTCCGGATCCGCGGGCAGATGATCGATGGAGTTGAACCGGATCAGCTCCGGCCGCGGCCCCCACACGAGCTCGCTGATCGCGCAGTTCTTCATCATGCGATTCCAGCTGCTGTAGTCGTCGTCGAGCAGCAGGCCGAGCGCGATCGAGAGCGCGCCGCCGTGGGTGACGACGACGACCCGCTCGCCGCGATGGCGATCCGCGATCGTGCGCAGGGCGCCCGAGAGGCGAAGGGCGACCTGGCTCGGGGACTCGCCGCCGTGGGGAGCGTAATGGGGGTCCTGCTTCATGTGGTGGAAGAGGCGGCGCTCTTCGAAGAGCGTGTGGAAGGACGCGCCTTCCCACTCGCCGAGGTCGAACTCGACGAGAGCCGGATCGAGCACGGGCTCGAGGCCGAAACGGGCGGCGATCGGGCGGGCGGTGTGGTGGGCCCGGTCGAGGGGGCTCGCGTAGACGCGACCGATCGGCTCGGGATGCGCGGCGAGAAAGGCGGCGGTGGCGGCGGCCTGGCGATGGCCGTGGTCGGTCAGTGGGGTATTGGTCGAGCCGTGCCAGACGCCGTCGAGGTTGGCGGAGGTCTGGCCGTGGCGGACGAGGGTCAGGATCGTGGGCCGTGCTGCCATGGGCCGCGGATTCTACACGCCCGCTCCCGCTTGTGCGGCCGTTACTCGTGCTGTTCGAGCGAGACCGGACCGAAGCGCGCGAGCCAGGGCAGCGGCGAGATCGATTCGACCCGTCGCCGCGTGGCGGCGCGCGTGAGCGGCGGCAGGTCGTCGTCCTCGCTCTGGCGTGGCGTCGGCGTAGAGATCGCGGTCGGCGACGGCTCGCTCGCGTCGGGGCTCGCCGCGACGCGAGCGTCGGGCATCGAATCGGCTGCGTCGGCCCTTCGCGCGTCGGTGCGCGCGTCGGACGGCCGGGGCGGGAGGTCGAGGAGGTCGAGTCGGGCAGCCGCCGTCACGACGAGCGGGCGGGCCGCGGGGAGGGGCTCCAAGGCCGGTGCCGCCGATTCGGCGGGCCCCGCCGCGATCAGGGTCAGCAGCAGGGCGGCGCGAAGCCAGGCGGGAGCGCTGCGCAGCGACTCTGCCGTGGGCTTCGGGCCTGTGCCGGTTCGTCCGGCCTGAATGGATTGAAAACCACCCAACATGTCGGCCGAGATCGGAGCTCGTTCGGGGCCGCTTGAGCAAAACGGGTGGAAAAGGCCGCTTTCGGAATGCAAGGCGCAGGGGCTCTGCAATCGGCTGGAAGGGCTCGAGCGCCGCGCATGTCGGCCCGGCGGGGCGAGCGGGAGCGCCTTCCGTCAGGCGCTCTCGAGCAGCTCGATCAGATCCTCGCGCGAGAGCCGGCTGCTGCCGTCCGCCTCCTCGAGGGCGGCGTCGGCGAGGGCGCGCTTGCGGGCATGGAGCGCGAGGATGCCTTCCTCGACGGTCTGCCGGGCGATCAGGCGGTGGACGACGACGGGGCGCTCCTGTCCGATGCGATGGGCGCGATCGGCGGCCTGGGCCTCGACCGCCGGATTCCACCAGGGATCGAGGAGGAAGACATGGTCCGCGGCCGTCAGGTTGAGGCCCGTCCCGCCCGCGCGCAGCGAGAGCAGCAGGACCGGCGGCCCGCCCGCGGCCTGGAACGCCTCGACGACCGCCCCGCGATCCCGCGTCGAGCCATCGAGGCGCAGGAACGGGATCGCGCGCTCGCGCAGCCCGGGCTCGACGAGGTCGAGCAGGCTCGTCCACTGCGAGAAGACGAGCGCCTTGTGGCCGTCGGCGACCGCCTCTTCGAGGCGCGCGAAGAGGGTCTCGAGCTTCGACGACGAGGTCGGCGCGTCGTCCTGGCCGGGCACGAGCCGCGCATGACAGGCGGCCTGGCGCAGGCGCAGCAGGACCTCGAGCGCCGCCATCACGCTCTCGCCCGCGCGCAGCCGCGCGACGATCTCTCGCACGGAGGCGGCCCGCACGGCGTCGTAGACCGCCCGCTCCTCGGTCGTGAGATCGCAGTCGAGCACGACCTCCGAGAGCGGCGGCAGATCGCGCGCGACGTCCGATTTGAGTCGCCGCAGCAGGAAGGGGCGGATCCGCCTGCGCAGCCGTGCAGCGACGTCGCCGTCTCCGTCGGCGATCGGCCGCGCATAACGATCCCGGAAATCGCTGCGCCCGCCGAGCAGCCCCCGGTTGAGGAAATGCATCTGGCTCCAAAGCTCCTCGAGCCGGTTCTCGACGGGCGTACCCGTCAGTGCGATGCGCGCCTGTGCCTCGAGGGTCATGGCGGCGCGAGCGACCTGGCTGTCGGGGTTCTTGATCATCTGGGCCTCGTCGAGCACGACGGTCTGCCAGCGCACGCGGGCGAGGGCGTCCGCGTCCTGACGCAAGATCGCGTAGCTCGTGATCGTCACGTCGACGGCGGGGTCGAGGGCCCGCCCCGGGCCGTGGTAGAGCGAGACCGAGAGGGAAGGGCGGAAGCGCTCGATCTCGCGCAGCCAGCCGTGGAGCACGCTCGTCGGCGCGACGACGAGCGTCCGCCCTTCGATCGAGGCGAGTGCCTGCAGCGTCTTGCCGAGGCCCATGTCGTCGGCGAGCAGCGCGCCGAGGCCCGCGCGGCGCATGAACACGAGCCAGTCGATGCCCTGCCGCTGATAGGGGCGCAGGACGGCCTCGAGCTCCGGCGCGAGGGGCGCCGCGGGAATGCCGACGAAATTTTCGACCAGCGGGCGCAGCGCCTCGAAGGCCGGCGGCGGCGGCAGCTCGAGATCGTCGCAGAGCAGCGCGAGATCGGGCAGCGCATGGCGTGCGACGCGCCCGGCGGCGTCGCGTGCACCGAGCAGATCGGCCACGCGCTGGCCGTGGCGGGCGAGCCAGTCGGCGGGCAGCTCGGCGAATCCGCCACCCGGCAGCTCGGCATGGTTCGCGACGAAGCCGAACAGCTCCAGCTGCTCGTCTCCACCACCGAGGAAAGCGTTGCCCAACTGAGCGGCGGATCAACAGCACAGCTCGTAGAAGCGCTCCACCGCGTCCG
>CAUJGH010000186.1 GCA_963169575.1 Myxococcota bacterium
GGCCGCAACGTCAACTACGCCAACGTCCTCTCGCTCTGGGATCGCCTGTGGGGGACCTTCCAGCCCGCTCTCCCCTTCGGCGGCGAATACGGCATCGAGCCCTTCCGCGACGCGTACCCGAGCGATCTCGTCGGCCAGGCCAGGATGGGGCTCGCCGCGGAGTACGCGCGACGCGAGCGCGCTGCGATCTCGAAAGCGACTCCATCGGGGGGCGGCGCCGCGCCGCGTGATGGACCGGGCGCTCCGCTGCGGACGACAGCGGCTCGAACGCAGCCCTCGCTCGCCGGCCCGTCGCCGGAGGAGTAGACCGCCGGCACGCGCAGGCCATCCGCCATCCGCCATCCGCAGGTCGACCGCCCGGTAGCGGTGGAGCGGTCTGGCGCGAGTCGATCGCAATCGAAGATCCGCATGCGACGAGCCGACGCGAGCGGCGTTGCGTAGCATCACGCGATGCGCTGGACACCGAGCTACTGCACCCTCGATCGATCGACGATGTTCGGGCTGCCCGAGACGCTCGAGGCGCAGATCCGGGCGGCGGCAGCGGCGGGCTTCCGGCTGCTGAGCGCCGACCTGTTCAGCCTGCGCAGCCATCGCGACACGCACGGCGGAGTCGCGCGGATTCGCGACGTGCTCGACGCCTGTGGGATCGCGGTCTTCGACCTCACCGGCATCACCATCACGGACGACCGCACGAAGACACTGGCGGAGCTCGCCGAGTTCCTGGCCTTCGCCGACGTGCTCGGCGCGACGTGGATCCAATCCCGCATGCCGATCGACAACGCGGTCTCCCGTCAGGTGTATGCCGAGGTGGCGGACCGCGTCGCTTCCGCCGGGCTCGGCCTGGCGTTCGAGTACAGCTCCTTCGTGCCGATCCGCTCGCTTCGCCAGGCGAGCGATTTCGTCGCCGAGATGGCGACGCGCGCGCCGCGTCAGGCACTCATGATCGACAGCTGGCACTTCTTCCAGTGCGGAGACACCCTCGATCGTCTTCGCGAGCTCGACCCTTCCCTGTTCGGCTATCTGCAGCTCGACGACGCCCTCGCGCCGGGCCCCGACGCCCGCTTCGACACCCTGAACCGACGAACGCTGCCCGGGCGCGGAAGCCTCGACCTCGTCGGCTTCATCGCGGCGTTCAGCGATCTCGGCCTCTCGGGCGTCGTCTCGATCGAGGTGATGAACGAGGATCTGCGGCTTCTGGACGTCGGCGACTATGCGCGTCAGGTCGCGTCGACGACCCTCGACGTGCTGGGCCGAGCGGAGGCCGCGAGCCGCGCCGGACGATGAACGCGCTTCAGATCGCCGCGCGTCCGGCCGTGATCCCGCCGTCGACGAAGATCGTCTGGCCGGTCACGTAGCGGGAGGCGTCGCTGCAGAGGAAGGACACGACGTCCGCGATGTCCTCGGGCTCGCCGACGCGCTGCAGGGGAATCTTCTTTCCGCGTTCGATGCGCTTGTCGCCCTCGTGGTTGGCCGCACTGCCTTCCGTGACGACGAGGCCGGGGCCGACCGCGTTCACACGAATCTGGTGCGGACCCCATTCGATCGCCATCTGCCTGGTCAGCGAGATGACGGCGGCCTTCGTGGCCGGATAGATGCCGGTCCCGGGAGAGTGGGTCGAGGCCGCCGCCGAGGACACGTTGACGATCGAGCCGCCGCCCGCCGCGATCATCTTCGGCGCGAACGCACGACTGCATGCGAACACGCCGACGACGTTGACGGCGAGCACCGAGGTGACGTCATCCGGAGTCGCGTCGAGCAGCGCATGGAAACGCCAGATCCCCGCATTGTTGATCAGGACGTCGCAGCCCTCGATGCTGGCGGCGAGCGCGGCGACCGATCCCCAATCGCTCACGTCGCAGCGCCGCGCCTCGCCGCCGACGGTCGCCGCGGTTCGTTCGGCGGCCTCGCCATCGAGATCGACGGCGACGACGTGATGTCCGTCGGCCGCGAGCCGGATGGCCATCGCTCTGCCGAGCCCGCGCCCGGCACCGGTGATCACGGCGGTCCCCATTTCGGTCTCCTCCTCGTGGAGTCCGGACGCTAGCGCGGCGGGCGCGTTGAATTAGCATGCGTCTTCCCTTCGATCGGCCCGGCGCGACACCGCCATCCGATCGAAAACGAGGACGCCCCCGATGGTCGCGAAAGTCGACTCCGCCTTCATCCGACGCGCCGTCGAGGCCTCCGATCTCGCGGCCCTTCGCGCCGCGCTCCATCAGGCCTCCGGCGATCCGGAGCTCGCCCGATTCGGGCCCGTCGCGAGTCTGGGCCCGCAGGATCGGGCACGACTCGTCTCGCGAGCGGTCCATCTCCTCGAGACCGAGCTGCCCCGCTACACGTCGCGCGTGCCCTCGGACGAGGAGCTGCGTCGGCTGATGGATCTCGTCCTCGGTGTGCCAACCCGCGACGAACACTTCGAGGTCCGCCGGGGCCTGATGGCGTTCGAGCCATATCCCTTCCTCTACCGGCCGCGCGACGCGATGCCGCGTATTCCCGACGGCTTCGAGGTCGCGATCATCGGTGCGGGCCTCGCCGGGATCGCCATGGCGGTCCAGCTGGAGAAGCTCGGCATCCCGTACGTGGTCTACGAGCGTCGGGGCGAGGTCGGCGGCATCTGGAACATCAACCGATATCCCGACATCCGGGTCGACACGCTCAGCATCACCTACGAGTACTCCTACGAAGACCAGTACCCCTGGAGCGAGTACTTCGCGCGGGGCGCCGAGGTCCGCGGCTACGTCGAGTTCATCGCCCGGAAATACGGGGTCTTCGAGCACATCCGCTTCGAGCACGATCTCGAGCGCGCGACCTGGGACGAGGCGCGATCGAAGTGGAGCTTGACGCTCCGGCGCCCGAACGGAACGCGACTGGAGCGCGAGGCTCGTGTGGTCGTGACCGCGTCCGGCGTCTTCGCCGTTCCGAAGATCCCCGACCTTCCGGGCACCGATACGTTCGGCGGCGTGATCCTCCATCCGACCCAGTGGACGAGCGAGCACGACGTCCGGGACAAGCGCGTCGCCGTCGTCGGCAACGGATCGACCGGCGTGCAGCTGCTCGCGCCGGTGGCCGAAGAGGCACGCCAGGTCCACGTCTTCCAGCGCACGCCGCAGTGGATCAGCCCGCGCGCCAACTACGGCCGCGCCGTCGAGCCGGAAGTCCGCTGGCTGCTCGACCACGTGCCGGCCTACTGGAACTGGGCCCGCTACACCTCCGCGATCGGCCTGTTCACCTGGCACGAGGACTTCCTGGTCCCCGACCCGGCCTGGGAGAAGCAGGGCGGCCACATCACGAAGAAGAGCGAGGAGCTCCGCCAGGTCCTGATCGGATACATCCGGGATCAGGTCGGCGATCGCCCCGACCTGATCGCGAAGCTGATCCCCGACTATGCCCCCATGCTCCGGCGACCCGTCGTCGACAACGGCTGGTATCGCGCGCTGACCCGCGCCAACGTCGAGCTCGTCGTCGACGGGATCGCGCGGCTCGTGCCCGGCGGCATCGAAACGGTCGACGGCAGACGACGCGACGTCGACCTGATCGTCTTCGCGACGGGCTACGACGTCGTCCAGTACCTCTCGCCCGCCGACTACCGCGGACGGGACGGGCGGAGCCTCCGCGCGTTCTGGGGCGACGATGCCCGCGCCTATCAGGGCATGCTCGTGCCCGGCTTCCCCAACCTGTTCATGCTGTACGGGCCCAACTCCCAGCCGGTCTCCGGTGGCATTTCACTGCCGTCCTGGTTCCAGATCTGGGCCGCCTACGTCGCGCAATGCCTGGTCGAGATGTTCGAGGGCGGACACGCCGCCATCTCCGTCAAGCAGTCGGCGTTCGACGCCTACAACGAGCGACTCGATGCCGAGGCGTCGGGCATGGCATTCGTCACCGACGAGGGCTCGGCCAGGCGGAACTACTACCTGAACGCGTCGGGTCGCCTCCAGGTCAATACGCCCTTCGAGACGGCGGATCTGTACGCGATGCAGAAGGCGCCGGATTTCGCCGACTTCGAGCTCTCCTGAGCTGCGGCGATCCGCGTCGAGGCTGCCGTGGCGGGTGTCGAGAGCGCTAGAACCACGCGCGCAACCCGACGACGAAGCCATGATCCGACGACCCGTCGCCGGAGGCCCGGGCGAGATCAGCCGTCTCACCAAAAACCTGGTCGTAGGAGAATCCGACATAGGGCGCGAACTCCCGCCGCAGCTCGTAGCGAAGGCGCAAGCCGAGCTCGATGCTGCTCAGCCCCGCCCCGACCCCGGCTTCGGGGACGTCCTGGGCCGACAGGTTGATCTCGGCCTGGGGCTGAAGGATGAGTCGCTGGAACAGACGTACATCGTACGAGCCCTCGAGGCGGGCCAGGACGTCGCCGTGATCGGAAACGAACAAGGCACCCTGCGTGAGAA
The DNA here is from genome assembly GCA_963169575.1 of Myxococcota bacterium. Classification (GTDB taxonomy): domain Bacteria; phylum Myxococcota_A; class UBA9160; order UBA9160; family UBA4427; genus UBA4427. The sequence continues at coordinate 4,392 of CAUJGH010000186.1, forward strand.
ACCAGTACGGAGCGAGGCCCTCGAAGCCGAGCGTCGCATAGGTACGGCGAGTGGTTGGCTCGAAATCCTGCCGGACGCCGGCTTGCAGATCGTAGAACGGCGTGACGGCACGGGAGTAGAGCGCCTGGAGCTCGGCGGACTCCAGCCCGGATGAAACGATCCCCTCGCCCTCGGACTTCAAGACCAGTCGATTGATGTTTCCGCCGATCCTGGCTTCCCCTTCCCAGCGATAGCCCTGATCCCCCTCGTCCTGGACGCGGTATTCACCCAGGTTCACCATGACCTTGGAGATCAGCGATCGGCCGTGTTCGCGTCGGAGCTGCTCGCGGGCCGCCTCCATCGCCGAAGGATCGAAGATGCCGTCCGCTGCGTGGTCGGCCGGCGGTTCGGGCGCGGGATCGTTTCCAACGATCTCGTCGGAGTCGACGTCCATCGGGTGGTCGCGGTGCATCGAGCCCATGTCCGACTCGGGGGCTGGCGACTCGGATGTCGTTGGGGGCGACGCGGAGTGCGTTCCGTGGTCCATGTCGTGCATCTCCGGCATCGACTGCGCCGAAGCGGTCCATTCGAGCGAGAGCCCGAGAACGGCGGCGAGGGCGAGCTTCCTCATGAGCGAATCGCCGTCAGTGGACGAACGCTGACGACGCGGAACATGCCCGCGTGCATGTGGTAGAGCATGTGGCAGTGAAATGCCCAGTCGCCAGGCGCATCCGCGGTGAAGTCGAAGGTCGCCGTTCCACCCGGCAGGACATTGACGGTGTGTTTGCGCGGATGATGTCCCGGTGGTCCCGTCGAGAGCTCGAAGAAGTGTCCATGCAGGTGGATCGGATGAGACATCATCGAGTCGTTCACGAGGAGCACACGGACGCGCTCGTTCAGCCGAAAGGGAATCGGCTCGGTCACCTCGCTGAACAACTTTCCATCGAACGACCACATGAATCGCTCCATGTTGCCCGTGAGATGGAGCTCGAGCGATCGGGACGGCGCGCGCCGATCCGGATTGGGGGCGAGCGAGGCGAGATCCGTGTAGACGAGAACCCTGTGTTCCACGTCGCGAAGCCCTTGCCCGCGGTCGCTCATTCGGTCGACCGGCATCGGCGAGATCATCTGCACCCCGGGACCGAGAACCACCTGCGGCGCGTTCTCGGGATTGCGCATCGACATGTCCATCTCGCCCATCGTGATGCCCGCCTGATCATGGGCACCGTGCTCTCCGCCCTTGGCGGTCGGCTCGTCGTCAGGCCGCGCCATCGCCGCTCCACCGATCTCCATGTCCATGCCCATGTCGCGCATGCTCGCGAGCGGACGCTTTCGAAGCGGCGGAACCTCGGCGATCTGTCCAGCATGGGTCGCCAGCGTTGCTCGCCCCATGCCGGAGCGATCGACCGCCTCGGCGACCAGCGTGAACGCGCGATCTTCAGTGGGGTAGACGATCACGTCATAGGTTTCCGCGACGGAAATCTGGAACTCGTCGACGGCAACCGGACGGACATCCTGGCCATCCGCAGCGACGATTTCCATCGGGAGGCCCGGGATGCGAACGTTGAAGATCGTCATCGCCGCCGCGTTGACGAAGCGTAGGCGCACGCGCTCGCCCGGGACGAAGAGTGCGGTCCAGTTGTCCTCGCGCCCGTGTCCGTTGATCAGGAATCGATACGTGGATCCCGTGACGTCGGAAATGTCGGCCGGATCCATACGCATCGCGGCCCATTCGCGCCGCTCGCTGAAGGACTGATCCCGTCCCGCGAGCAGGCCCGCGATGGTCTGGCGCTGGAAGTTGAAGACGCCCGCTTGCTGTTTCAACCGGTCGTAAATGATATGCGGATGCATGAAGCTGTAATCGGAGAGCACGACCGCGTATTCGCGATCGAAGCGGACAGGGTCGTCGCCCGCCGGCGCGATGACGATGGGCCCGTAATGGCCCTCTTGCTCCTGGAGGCCGGAGTGACTGTGATACCAGTAGGTTCCCGACTGCCGGACCGGGAACTCGTAGACGAAGGTCTCCCCCG
>CAUJGH010000187.1 GCA_963169575.1 Myxococcota bacterium
CTTCGATTCCGAGCAGGTCGCACATCATCCAGATCGGGAGCGGATCGGCGAGATCGGCGACGACGTCGAGCTCGCCGCGCGCGGCGCCCGCGAGCAGCATCGTCCGCACCCGCGCGCGGATTCTCGGCCGCAGCGCATCGACCTGTCGCGGCGTGAAGGCCCGCGAGACGAGTCGGCGCAGCTCGTCGTGGAAGGCGCCGTTGCGGTTCGTCAGCATGCGCGACCACCACGCGTGTAGCGGCCCCGATACGACCCCGACCTGTTCGAGCATCGGGAGCGCGTTGCTGACGACGCGCGGATCCCGCGCCAGGCGGTCGACCTCGTCCCAGCGCAGCACGATCGCGTCGCCCGTCGCCGTCCAGGCGACGTCGCCCTCCGCTCGCGCGGCGCGAAGGACGGCGTGCGGATCCTGCCAGTAGGCGGAATCCGCCATGTCGATGACGCAGGCCAAGCCGCCTCCTATCGCGTGATTCCGAAGCGCTCGAGCCCGTAGCAGACGATCGCGTTGCCGCGCAGCACCTTGTAACACTCCTCGGCGTTCATGTCGGCCTGGGAGAAGAGCTCGTGGGCGATCTTGCGCGAATGCGGGAACGTGCCGTCCGAATGGGGATAGTCGGTCTCGAACAGGATCGAGTCGATCGAGTATTCGTGGCGCGCCTTCAGGCCGTGCAGATCGTCGAAGATGCAGTTCCAGACGTGGCCCTTCACCTGCTTCGACGGCGCCACCGGCATCTCGACGCCGCCGACGCCGTCCTTCCAGACGCTGTCCATGCGCTCGAGCTGGAATGGCATCCAGCCCGCCTGGCTCTCCGCGTAGGCGATCTTCAGCTTCGGAAAACGGGAGAGCGTCTTCGAGAAGATCCAGTCGGCGAGCGAGGCCTGCGCGTTGTGCGCGTAGAGCGACATCGACGTCGCGAGCGGCGCGTCCGGGCTCGTCGTCGGCATCGAGGACGACGAGCCGATGTGCATCGAGACGGTCGTGTCGACCTGCTGGCAGGCGTTCCAGAGCACGTCCCACTCGCCCGAATAGAGGCTGGCAAAGCCCAGCTTCGACGGGTTCTCGCTGAAGGCGATCGCGAAGGATCCCTTCTTCGCGCAGCGCAGCACCTCTTCGGCCGCCAGCGACGGATCCCAGAGCGGGATCAGCGTCAGCGGGATCAGCTTCCCCTTCGCCTCGCCCGCGCACCAATCGTCGATCATCCAATCGTTGTAGATCCGCAGGCACGCGATCGCGAGATCCTTGTCCTTGCGCTCGGCGAAGCCCTGTCCCGCGAAGCGCGGGAAGATGTTGGGATAGTTGATGGCCGCGGAGACGTGGTTGATCCGCATGTCCTCGAGGCGGGCCTGCTTGTTCCATGTCCCGGGGCGGAAGTCTTCGTAGATGGCGGGGACGTTGCGCTGCTCGCTGCGGGGAATGCCGGCGGGGCCATGCAGCAGCCCGGTCGGACAGACGAGATCGTCGAAGAGCCAGAGGTCGCACCACTCGCCATCGGCGGTGCCCCGCTCGAATCCGTAATGCCCGCCCTTGAACTCGAGCTTCACCCGCTCGCGAGAGACCTTCGGACCGCGCTCGCGCAGGCTCGCCGGGAGCTCGCGCTGCCAGAGATCGCGGGGCTCGAGGACGTGATCGTCCACGGAGATGATGTCGGGCAGATCGTTCTCGGCGGGGGTGATGGACGGGGCCATGATGCGTCTCCCTCTTTCTCGCTCTCGCTCTCTTTTCGCTCTGTTTCGCTGTCTGTCGCCTGCTCTCGTCTGCTCGCGCATGCCCGCGCGTTCGCTCGTTCGCCTCCCGGTCCGCGCCGGACGGTTTTCCGGCGCTCCGGGGTTCACGACGTCCGCTGGCGCGATTCTACGCGAGGAAAATAAAGAACGCCCGGCCCGATTCGCCGTCCCTGCCCTCCGGATCGGTTCGAGACCGCCGTTCCTGGCGTCCGAGCGACCGGGCAAAGGCGATCGGGACGGGTATGCTGCCGGGGCCGCCGCAGGAGATCGATCGATGGCCCGTGCCTCTGCGCAGATGCCGATTCCCGACCCCGGTCGGGCGCTCCTCGATCCCGCCGGTTACGCGCGCGAGGGCTACCCCCACGCGCTCTTCAAGCGCCTTCGAGACGAAGCCCCCGTCTTCCGGGTCGGCGATCCGATGGGCCCCTACTGGGCGATCACGCGGCATCGCGACATCGTCGAGATCTGCCGCAACCCCGAACTCTTCTCGAACCTCCCGCAATTCCAGATCAACATCGACGCGCCCTTCGGCAGCGCGGACGAACGCGAGCCCGAGACCATCATCCAGATGGATCCGCCGCAGCATCGCCGCTACCGCGAGCTCGTCAGTCATCGCTTCACGCCCCGGGCCCTGATGCCCGTCGAGGCAGCGCTCGACCCCATCGCCGACGAGGTGATCGATGCGCTCGAGGCCGAGGGCTCGTCCGGACGCTGCGACTTCGTCGAACGGCTCGCGACACCGTTTCCGATGGCGGTGATCGCCTGGCTGCTCGAGGTGCCCCGGACCGACTGGCCGCACCTGTTCGAATGGACCAACGGCGTCGTCGCGCCGAACGAGCCGGAATATCAACGCGCGGGCGAGACGCCGCACGAGACCCGCCTGCGCTGTTCGAAGTCGCTCTACGATTATTTCGGCGAGCTCGCCCGCGAGCGGGAGACGGGGAGCGGAGACGACCTCGTGACCCTGCTCGCCCAGGCGCGCATCGACGGCGCGCCGCTCCCGCCCCATCTGCTCGCCTCCTATTACATGCTCCTCATCGTCGCCGGCAACGAGACGACGCGAAACGCGATCAGCGGCGGCCTCCATGCCCTGATCGAGCATCCCGCGCTCTGGGATCGGCTCGCCGCCGATCCGCGGCTCGCGAAGGACGCAGGCGAGGAATGCCTGCGCTGGACGACGCCCGTCGTCCAGATGGCCCGCACCGCGACCCGCGACACCGAGCTCCACGGCGAGAAGATCCGCGCCGGCGATACCCTCGCCTGCTTCTACGCCTCCGCGAACCGCGACGAGCGCGTCTTCGAGTCGCCGGACGAATTCCGCTTCGACCGGCGGCCCAATCCCCATCTCGCCTTCGGCATCGGCGAGCATTTCTGCGTCGGCGCCCACCTCGCGCGGATCGAGCTGCGCGCGATGCTCCGGCGGCTCACGGCCCGCTTCGAGCGATTCGAACTCGCCGGCCCGCCCGAGCGCCTCCAATCCAGCACCACCGGCGGATTCAAACGGCTGCCCGTCCATCACACGTTCAAGCCGCAGCGCTGATCCGGAGGGCGGGGCGGGTCCCAGAGCGGTCGGCGATCGAACCCCATCAGCGGAGGAATCCATGGAAGCACGCGCCGCAGGCATCGACCTCGGACTCGAAGGCAGGATCGCCCTCGTCACCGGCTCGGGCGCCGGCATCGGTCGCGGCATCGCGGCCTGGCTCGCCCGCGCGGGCTGCTGCGTCGCGGTGAACGACATCGACGGGGACCGCGCCGAGGAGAGCGCGGCGGGAATCCGTGCCGAAGGCGGTGAGGCGAAGGCTTTCGTCGCGGACGTGCGCGACGAAGCGGCGACCCTCGACCTGATCGAGCGGGTGCGCTGGGCATTCGGCGGGCTCGACGTCGCCGTCAACAACGTCGGCATGAACGCCGGTCTGCCCGCGACGCCCTTCATGGAATGGAAAGGCGCCGATTTCCGCGCCGTCGTCGAGCAGAACCTGATCGCGACGGCGCTCTGCTGCCTCGCCGAGGCGCGCGCGATGGTCGAGCAGGGCCGCGGCGGGGTGATCCTGAACGTCACCTCGGGCGAGACGACCCGGCCGGCGATCCGGCTCGCGCCCTACGGCGCCGCCAAGGCCGCGATCAACCATCTGACCCAGACGATGGCCGTCGAGCTCGGCCCGCACGCGATCCGGGTCAACGCGATCGCGCCGGGAACGACGCTGACCGAGCAGGTCCGCAAGACGTTTCCGGAGTCCCACGTCGCCGCGATCCTCGAGTCGATCCCGCTCCGCCGCATGACCGAGCCCGAAGAGCTCGGGCGTCTCGCCGTCTACCTCGCGAGCGATCTCGCCCGCTGCGTGACGGGCCAGTTCCTGCTCGCCGACGCGGGCGCCTTCCTCTCGCGGAGTCGGCCCGCGATGCCGCCCGCCGGTCCGCCCCGTTAGGTCGCGAGCAGGCGCCGCAAAGCTGCGAATTCGAGGAGGAACGCAATGGTTCCGGCCGCCGCAGACGTCCTCGCGTTCTGGTTCGGCGATCTCGACGCGGACGGACTCGCCGCCGCGGACCGCGCGGAACGCTGGTGGATCAAGAGCTCCGCCTTCGACGACGAGATCCGCCGCCGCTTCGGCGCGGAGCACGCTGCCGTCGCGGCCGGCCGGCGCGCAGGCTGGCGCACGACGGCCCGCGGCCGGCTCGCGGAGGTCGTCGTACTCGATCAATTCTCGCGCAACCTCTTCCGCGAGACCGCTCGCATGTACGCCTGGGACGCGACCGCTCTCGCCCTCGCCGAGAGCGCCCTCGCCCGGGGCGACGACGCGTTCCTCGCGACCGACGAATGCGCCTTCCTCTACATGCCCTTCATGCACAGCGAGTCGCTCGCCGACCAGGCACGCTGCGTCGCGCTCTTCGAGAAGCTCGCCGCCGCCTGCTCGGACCGGGCGCGCGATCGCGTCCTCGGGAATCTCCGATTCGCCGTCGCCCACCGCGACATCGTCGCGCGCTTCGGCCGATTCCCCCATCGCAGCGTCCTGCTCGGCCGGGCTTCGACGCCCGAGGAAGAGGCCTTCCTGAAGCAGCCGGGCTCGTCGTTCTGAGGCGGCTCAGAAGCGGTATTCGAGGCGCTCGATGTCCTCGGGATAGAGCCGTTCGACGAGCCGCCGGGTCTCGGCGGTGAAGTGGTCGCGGTAGTCGCCGGCCTGCCCCATCCGATTGGTGTGCGCGAGCCCATCGACGTTGGTGCCGAGGCGTTCGTTGAGGATCGGCGTCGCGCGATCGATCTCCTCGAGGCGGAAGAGATCGTCGAGCAGCAGCCGCCCGGACTCGTCGGAGACGTCGCCCCAGATCGGCGCCGTATGCGTCGCGACGTGGCGATCGCTCTTCGTCGCCCAGATCGCGGGGAGCGCGCGCAGGAAGCGCTCGAAGCTGTACCGGAGCGGGTGGTACCAGCGCTTGCGATAGAGGAATCGCCAGGCCGAGAGGACGCGATCGTACGGATTGCGCGCGAAGGCGAATTTGTACATCGCGCCGAACTCCGCCGAGGAATAGAGGCGATCGCGCACGAAGCGCATGCGGCAATAGTCGTACTCGCCGAGCTCCACGCGATAGTTGTTGACGCAATCGTTCCACTCGGCGCGCGGAACCTCTGCGAAGGGGCGCGGCGGCCGCGTCCGATCGGTCTCGACGTAGGGCGGACTGAACGTCTTGCGGAAGCTCATGCCGCCGCATTTCTTGAGATGGAGCCAGAAGAAGCGCGGCGCGGGCTCGTTCGCGGCCGCCGGCAGATCGCGCGGAGCCGGGGAATCGCTCTGGGGACCTCGCGACGCGCTCAATCGGGACCTCGGGTTCGGATGCGCGCCTCGCTCGGCGCAGGACGCGATGATCGACGCGCTGGACGGTATCAGATGAGCGCATCGATGGGGCTCGCAGCTGCGGCCGCGCGGGAGCGCCCCTTGTTCGCGCTCCGCGCCCCGCCCTATCGTCGCGCCGCCGCGAGCGGACGAGCGAGCCGTCGACGCAGGAGCGGCTTGCGGAGGTTCCATGGTTTCCCCGGCTGCAGCACGCGGGACGGCCTGCGTCGTCCTGCTCCTCGCGGGCCTCGGATGCTCGCTTCCCACGTCGCTCGATCGGACCGCGGCGCGGCCCGCCACCGACGGCGGAGCGACCACGCTCGACGCCGTCGACGCCGTCGACGCCGAGCGGACCTATCGCGCCCGGTGCGCCGCCTGCCACGGCGCCGACCGGCGCGGAAGCGAGGGCGGTGGCCCGCTGCGCGGAACGCAGTTCGCCGCCCGCTGGCGCGAGACCTCCGCGCTCGCCGAATTCATCCGGAGCGCGATGCCCCCCGACGCCGCGGCGCCCGTTCCCGCCCCTTTGGCGCAAGCGCTGGCGGAGCTGATCCGAAGTGCGTCCGACGCGTCGACGGCTCCGACGCCCGCGCATGGGAATCGATCCCAGGGCGAACCGTCCGTGACCGGCGCCGACTGGCCGTTCGTCGGCGCGAACGCCGCCAGCCAGCGCTATTCGCCGCTCGCCCAGATCGACCGCCGGAACGTCGGGGCGCTCACCGTCGTCTGGCGCTGGCGATCCGACAACTTCGGCCCTTCGCCCGAGATGAACTATCGGACGACGCCCATCATGGTCGGGCGAACGCTCTATGCGACCGCGGGCCTGCGCCGCGCGGTCGTCGCGATCGACGCGGCGACGGGCGAGACCCTCTGGACCCATCGCGAAGACGAGGGATCCCGCGCGGCGCCGCGCGTGAACTCCGGCCGCGGCGTCGCCTTCTGGGCCGACGGCGACGACGAGCGCATCCTCTCCATCACGCCCGGCCACCTGCTCGTCGCGCTCGACGCCCGGACCGGCCGCCCGATCGAGTCGTTCGGCGAAGGCGGACGCGTCGATCTCAGGCGCGGCCTCGACCGCGCGCTCGA
>CAUJGH010000188.1 GCA_963169575.1 Myxococcota bacterium
ACCTCGATCCGCAGGGTCTCGGCGAGGTCGAGCCCCTCGACGAACGGGGAGACCCGATCGGAGAATGCATCCGGCTGATCGACGGCGAGCTCGTCTGCCTGCTCCAGCGCGCCGGTGCCCCGACTGGGCTGACCGACGCCCTCGCCCGAGGCGATGCCGATCCGGCGCGCGCGCGCGTGCTGCGCGAGGTCGAGTCCGCCCTGCATCACCGGCCGACGCGCCTCGACGAGCTCGACCTGCGCCAGCTCGAGGCCCGCCGCAGCGAGAAATGGCACACCTACCCCCGCGACGTCCTGCCGGCCTGGGTCGCCGAGATGGATTTCCCGATCGCGGCCCCGATCGCCCGCGACCTGGCGCGCTTCGTCCAGCAGAGCGACGTCGGCTATCCGCTCGCCTTGCGTCAGAGCGGTCTCGCCGAGGCCTTCTGCGAGCGGATGTCGGAGCGCTTCGCCTGGACGATCGAGCCGGGGCGCGTCGAGGTGCTCTCCGAGGTCGTACAAGGGCTGCATCTCGCGCTCGCAGCCTACTCGGAGTCCGGTGACGGTGTGATCGTCCAGACGCCGATCTATCCGCCCTTTCTCCAGGTCGTGCGCGACCTCGGCCGGCGACTCGTCGAGAATCGCCTCGTCCCGAGCGCGGGCGAGCTCGTCTTCGACCTCGACGCCCTCGAGCGATCGATCGACGCGGGGACGCGCGTGCTGCTCTTCTGCCATCCCCACAATCCCTCTGGCCACGTCGCCGATCGCGGCGCGCTCGAACGGCTCGCCGCGCTCGTCCTCGAACACGACCTCGTCGTCGTCTCGGACGAGATCCACGCCGACCTCGTCTTCGACGGCGGGCGCCACGTTCCCTTCGCGTCGCTCTCCCCGGAGATCGCGGAGCGCACGGTGACGCTCAGCTCCGCCAGCAAGGCGTTCAACATTCCGGGCCTGCGCTGCGCAGTCGCGCATTTCGGCAGCGAGACGCTTCAGCGGCGCTTTGACACCGTCGTCCCGAAGCGCTTTCGCGGGGGCATCGGCCTGTTCGGATTGTCGGCGAGCCGGACGGCCTGGCGCTTCGGCCAGCCCTGGCTCGACGAGGTCGTGCCGCATCTGCAGGCAAATCGGGATTTCGTGCAGGCTTTTCTCGCCGAACGCCTCCCGGCGATCCGCTTCCATCGGCCGCGCGCGACCTATCTCGCCTGGCTCGACTGCAGTGATCTCGCGCTCACGGGCTCGCCCGCCGCCCATTTCCTGCAGCACGCCCGGGTCGCCCTCTCCGATGGCCGCTTGTTCGGAGCCGGCTTCGAGACCTGCGTTCGGCTCAACTTCGCGACCTCCCGGCCGATCCTGCGCGAGATCCTCGAACGGATGGCCGGCTCGCTCGACGCCGCGCCGAAGCGGCGCTCGATGGAGGGATGCGCCTCGTGAGCTCGCCTCGATCGGGACGCGAACATCGTCATGGTCGAGGCCCGGGGCCTCTCCAGGGACCTGGCGAGGAACGAGGCTCGGGACAGGGCGCGCTCCACGCGCAGCGCGGGGACGCGCTCGCCCCGTCCGGGCAGGCGCACGGCCGCGGCCAGCGCCGGCTCGCGTTCGTGCTCGCCCTGGTGCTGGGCTATTCCGCCATCGAGTTCGTCGGGGGCGCATGGACCGGTTCGCTCGCGCTGCTCTCCGATGCGCTGCACATGGTCTCGGACTCGGCCGCCCTCGCCCTCTCGCTGCTCGCGGGCTTCCTCGCCTCGCGCCCCGCGCAGAAGCGGCGGACCTTCGGCAACAGCCGCGTCGAGATCCTCGCGGCGCTGGCCAACGGGGTCGCGCTCGCCGTCGTCGCGCTCTTCATCAGCGTGAACGCGCTGGAGCGCTACCTCTCGCCTCGGGAGGTCGCGGGCGCCGGACTCTTCGCGATCGCCGCGGGCGGCCTCGCGATCAACCTCCTCGCGCTCTATCTGCTCGAAGGCGAACGACACGGCTCGCTCAATCTGCGCGGCGCCTTCCTCCATGTCGCGAGCGACACACTCGCGAGCGTCGGCGTCTGTCTCGCGGGCATCGGAATCTGGACGCTCGGCTGGCTCTGGCTCGACCCGGCCGTCTCGCTCGTCGTGAGCGCGCTCGTGCTCTGGTCGGCCTGGCAGCTGATCCGCGACGCCCTCGACATCCTGATGGAGACCGTCCCGCCCCACCTCGATCCCGAGGCGATCCGCAGTGCCCTGCTCGAAGTCGACGGCGTCCGCGGGCTGCATTGCCTGCACGTCTGGACGATCGGCAGCGGCGAAGTCTCGCTTTCGAGCCATCTGGTCGTCGATTCCGGACGGGGGGCCGAAGCCCTGCTCGAGCGCGTCCGGCGACGCCTCGCAGAGCGCTTCTCGATCGTCCACACCACGATCCAGATCGAGCCCGCAGGCCCCGAGACCGAGGCTGCGACACTCTGCCGCGACGACGTCTGCGATCCCGTCGGGCATTCGGCCTGAGGCCGATCGCCCGTAGACCGGCGAGGCCAGTGGCGCTTGCCGGGATTCGGAGGACTCAGCGGCTTCGCGCTCGGCGATGAATCGCTCGGCGGCTGCTCACATGCGGACTCCCGGTCAGCGATCTCGACCTTTACCGGGGCGCCCGACTGACGTTACCGTCATAAATGACATGTCTGTCAGTTCGACCCTGGAGCCGACCGTGACCCGCCGCCCGCGCACCGAGCGCACGCGCCGACGCCTGCTCGACGCCGGCCGGACCCTCTTCGCCCGCCATGGCGCTGCGGGCGTCACGAGCCATGAGATCGCCGCGGCTGCCGGATTCGCATCCGGCACCTTCTATCTCCACTTCAAGGACAAGGGCGAGCTCTTCCGCGAGCTGACCGACGAGGCCGCGAGCGAGCTCGAATCCCGGCTCGTCGCCGTCGCCGAGCAGGGCCACGACCCGCGCAGCATCGTCGAGGCCCAGGCCGAGGCGCTGGTCGCATTCGCCCACGATCATCGTGAGCTCTTCCGCATCGTGTTCGCGCCCGGCGGCGAAGGGGCCGAGGCGGGGGCGCGCGTGCTCGAGCGCCTCGCGCGCGGCGTCCGGGCGCGGCGACGCGCGGCGGTGGCGCGGGGCCAGGCGTGGGCTTGCCTCGATGCCGACGTGCTCGCGCAGGCGATCGTGGGCATGTGGGTTCGCGTGCTCTCGTGGTGGGTCGACGATCCGAGCCGCGCGACACGCGCCGAGATCGTCCGCACGCTCAGCCATTTCCAGCTCCACGGCAACCGCCCTGCCGACGACGCCCATGCCTGCGCCCCGACCCGATCCATCGCGCCTCGAGCGGGGTCGATCCGTTCGAAGGCCCCGATTTCTCCCGCGCTCCCGAGCGCGCCGGCCAGCCGGCG
>CAUJGH010000189.1 GCA_963169575.1 Myxococcota bacterium
CGAGACCCGCAGCGCCTGCGGCGCTCCGCGCGAGGAAGGTCCGGCGGGAAATCGGTCGGGCGCCCATGGGCTGTCCTCGCAGGTTCGTCCTTCTGGGGGTCTCGGCGGGTCGGGTCGCCGGGTGTAGAGCCCGATCAGGCCGGGACCGTTCCCGTGTGGCCCGCCGCCCCAGCGGAGCGGGCATCGAGCTCGCGCCGGATCCGCGCGTGCTCTGCCTCGGAGAGCGAGAAGCGTGCGAACGCGACGGCGCCGAGCAGATAACAGACGAGCGGCGCGCCGCCCATCAGGCCGACCATCGTCGTGAGGACGAGCTCGCTCTGGCGCTCCGCGGCTGGATCGAACGCCGACCATTCGAGGGCCTGGCCGACGACGAAGATCATCAGCCCGGCGGCGAGCTTCTGGACGAAGGCCCAGCCGGCGAAGTAGGCGCCTTCCTTGCGCTCGCCCGTGCGGTACTCGTCGCAGTCGATGATCTCGCTCTTCAGCGTATAGCCGAGGGTATTCGAGCAGCTGACGGCGACGCCCGAAGCGAGCGCAGAGAGGGCGACGAGGATCCAGTCGCCCTCGCCGACGAGCAGCACCGATCCGAACGCGAGCCCGCTCGCGACCATCGCCCAGAGCATCAGCCGCCGCTTTTCGAAGCGCCGGGAGAGCCAGAGCCAGAGCGGCACCGAGAGCAGCGTCGCCCCGAAATTGGCGGCGAGCAGGATCTGGAGCAGGTCCTTGCGGCCGACGACGTGATCGATGACGAAAGGCGTCAGGACGGCGATCCCGCCCGTTCCGATCGAATCGATGAAGATGACCGTCAAGAGCAAGCGCGCATGGGGGTTCGCGAGCACGTCGCGGAGGGCGCGGAAGGGATTCGCGCCGCCGCGCCCGCGAAACTCGACGCGCTCTTTCGGAAGTCGCGATACGCCGAGATAGATGAACGCGACGGTCAGGATCGCGACGACGAGGCTCATCGATTCGGTCGCCGCCCGGCCCTGCTGGATCAGCTTGCTCCCGAGCAGTGCGGCGACGAGCGACGACAGGACGCGCACGACCTGACGCCAGGCGAAGAGCCGATTGCGCCCGCCGGCGTCGAGGCTGATCTCGGCGCCGAGGGCCATGTGGGGCACCTCGAAGATCGAGTAGGCGGTATAGAAGCCGATGATCGAGAGCCCGATCCAGACGATCAGGGTCGGCTCCGCCAGCGAGGCCGGCGGCGCCCAAGCCATGTAGCCGAAGATCGCCGCGAACGGCCCGCCGACGAGGAGCCAGGGCCGCCGGCGTCCCATCCGCGTCTCGGTGCGATCGGACCAGTTGCCGATCAGCGGATCGCCGACCGCATTGAGCACCTTCGCGATCAGGAAGACCGTCCCGACCGCAGCCGGCGAGACCGCGAGCGTCTCGGTCGCGTACTTCAGGTACATCACCATGAAGAGCAGGAAGCTGAAGCTCGTCGGTGCCGCCGAGAGGCTGTAGCCGATCAGCGTTCCGAGCGAGAGGGATTGGTCCGTCCGCGGCGATGCCATGAAGACTCCGGACTATGGGTTCCCGCGGCGCCTGCGATCCGACCCGCGCTCTGCGCAGGCGAATCCGGCGCCCAGCATAGACGTTTTCGATCACGCTACGCTGCCCGGCGCTTCCGGTTCTTCAATGCGACGGAGGATTCCCATGCGATCGACCGCGTCCTGTTCCGGTTCGCCGCCCCTCGGCCTCGTCCTGACTCTCGCTTTGCGGTTCGCTCTGCCTCTCGCGCTGGTCCTGGTCGCCGCGGGCCCGTCCCCGATCGCCGCCGGCGCCGCTCATGCCGTCGAGGTCGAGTCCGACGTCCCCGTGCGTGTCGACGATCTCCAGCGGCTCTCTGTTCGCGCTCTGCCGATCACGCCCTCGATCTTCAAGATCGAAGGCGAAGGCGCGATCTTCCTCGTCAATACGAGCGAAGGCTCCGTCGTCGTCGACCTCGGCTACGACTCGCCCCAGTCGCTCGAGCAGAAGAAGCTGATCGAGACGCTCGCGACGGGTCCGATCCGGAAGATCGTGCTGACCCATTCGCATATCGATCACGTCGGCGGCATCCGCTATTGGCAGGACGAGATCGCCGGCGAGACCGAGACGATCGGCCACCATCGCTACGGCTACATGGCCCGCCTCCAGACCGAACCGATGGCCTTCTTCAAGCGCCGTTACCACGTCCTCTATCCGACCCGCGTCGACCTCGACGACAGGACGGTTCCCCTCGGCTGGCAGATCCGCCCCGAGCGCGAGGTCTATCCCGGAAACGACTACGCCTTCGAGCTCGGCGGAACGAAGTTCGTCGTGATCGCCCCCGAGAACGGCGGCGAAGGCGAAGACGGCGTCCTGCTCTGGCTGCCGAACGAGCGCGTCCTCTTCACGGGCGATCTCTTCGGCACCCTCTATCCGATGTTCCCCAACCTCTACACCGTCCGCGGCGAGAAATACCGCGATCCCCTCGACTACATCGACGCCCTCGATCTCGTGCTCGCGCTGAAGCCCAGGGTCATCGGCCACAGCCATTTTCGCGTGATCGAAGGCGAGGAATACATCCAGGCTTCGGTGAAGCAGATGCGCGACGCGGTGCAATACGTCTGGGACGAGACGATCGCGGGGATGAACGCGGGCAAGACGGTCTGGGAGCTGATGCGCGACGTCCAGCTGCCGAAGGAGCTCGCGCTCTCGCAGGGGCACGGGCGGGTCTCGTGGTCGGTGCGCGGGATCTGGGAGATCGTGACGGGCTGGTATGCGTACGACACGGTCGCGGATCTCTATCACGTCCCGCCGAGCGCGGTGAACGGGGATCTCGTCGAGCTGGCCGGCGGCGCGGACGTGCTGGCGAAGCGGGCGCGGCGTCATCTGAAGCAGGACGCGCCGCTCGAGGCGCTGCGGCTGCTCGACGTCGCGAAGGGGCGGGAGACGAAGGCGGTCTTCGAGGCGCGCATCGAGGCGCTCGAGAAGCTGCTCGCCGGGGCGAAGAGCGGGCTCGGGAACTACAGCGAGATCGGGCTGCTCGAGGCGGAGCTGAAAGCGGCAAGGGGGGCGCTGGATCGGAGCGGGCGCGGGGAGTAGCGATCGGAGGGCCGTTTGCGGCGGCCCCGCCGCCGGCGGCGGGCGGCCCCCCCCCGGGGGTGGGGGCCGGGCGGCGGAAGGCGCCGAAGTCCGGGGGGACGTCCCCGTGGCAGGGGCCGGCGG
>CAUJGH010000190.1 GCA_963169575.1 Myxococcota bacterium
TCTGGACCGATCTGCGCATCGGATTTCGCGAGTTCGTTTCCCATGACTGGCTCTGGACGATCGTGCTCCAGTTCTCCGTCCTGATCATGGGCGTCGAGGCGCTCTTCGGACTGGTCGGTCCCGCGACGGCTCGCGACCAGCTCGGCGGCGCGCCGGATTGGGGCTTCATCATGGCGTGCTTCGGCGCCGGCACGATCGCCGGCGGCGCGCTCAGCCTGCGCCTGCGCATCGAACGCCCGATGCTCGTCGCGACGCTCGCGATCTTCTTCTGGGCGCCGCTGCCGATGCTGATGACGCTGCCCGCGGCGCTCCCGTGGCTCGCCGGCGCCGCCTTCGCGATGGGCATGGCGGCCCAGCTCTTCGGGGTTCTCTGGTACACGACGCTGCATACGCGGATCCCGCCCGAGCGTCTCTCGCGCGTCTCGGCCTACGATCATCTCGGATCGATCGTGCTGGCGCCGATCGGCGTCGTCGTCGCCGGCCAGCTCTACGAATCGATCGGTGGCCCGTCGACGCTCTGGCTGATCGTCGGCGCGATCGTCGTTCCGACCGCGCTCGTGCTGCTGGTCCGGGACGTGCGCGAGATGCGCAGTGGCCCTGCCGAGCGCGCGATCGGCGACGAGGCCGCGCGCGCGGAAAGCGGCGCGCTGCGCGAGGCGTCCTGACGGAGGCGCGAACGGCCCGACGCGCGACGGAGGCGCAGCACCTCCGGAACACGTCCGAGCCACGCGCCGAGCGCGAGACCCGTCAGGCCGCCCCGGCCTCCGGATCGGCGAGCAGGAACGCATCGCCGAGGATGCGTTTTCCATCGAGGCTCCGGACCTTCCGCGCGGTCTCGTGGACGATGTCGCGGCTGAAGATCACGCGGCCGACATGACGTCCGCTGCAGAGCTCGAGCGCACCCTCGGCCATCATCTCGACGGGCTCGACCCAATCGGGATTCTTGCGCGCGATGTCGCGAACATACTCGGCCCCGCTCGTCAGTACGATCGAAGTCGGCGCCATGCAGTTCACGAAGATCTCGTGCTCGCAGAGCTCGTGGGCGAGCGCGACGGTGTAGCGATCGAGGGCCGCCTTCGTCGCGCCGTAGGCGCCGATCGTCCAGGCCGATCGCTTCGAATCGCGATAGGGGACCGCCGGCTGGCGCGCGGTCGCGCTCCCGATGTTGAGGATCCAGCCGCCGCCCTTCGCTTTCATGCCGGCGATCGCCTGCTGGGCGAGATCGACGGGCGCGTTCAGGTTCAGCTCGTGCATCTTCGAGCGATCGGCGTTCGTCGTCTGGCTCGGCAGCTTCATGATGCCCGCCGCCGCATTGTTGACGAGGACGTCGACGGCGCCGAACGGCACGCTCGCGCGTTCGATCAGCCCCTCGCGCGCGGCGGGATCGATGAGATCGCAGACGACGGCCGCCGCCTTGCCGCCCATCGCCTGGATCTCGCTCACCGTCTCTTCGAGCGTCCCCTCGAGCGATCCATGGGCACCGGAACGCGAAGCGTTGGCGACGACCGAAGCGCCCTCCGCCGCGAACCGGAGCGCGATCGCGCGGCCGATGCCGCGGCTGGCGCCGGTGACGAAAGCGACTCTTCCCTCGAGACTTCCCACGATGTTTCTCCTGCGGCGATGCTCCGATGGAACCCGCACGCTACGACAGCGCAGCGCAGGCGCGAACGCAAACGGGCCAGACCCGCGCAACGCGGGGCCTCGCCCCTCGGAAGCTCGGCGATCGGACTTCTGGCTAGGCCTGCGTATCGACGCGCAGACGCCGGAGCGCCAGCGCCCCGAGGCCGACCAGCGCCGACGCGAGCAGGGCCGTCATCCAGAACGACGCCGTCGGAACCGCGGGCGGACCCCCGGCCGACACGCTGCCCTGGACGCCGGCGTAGTTCTTCGGGGAATTCGGACCGACCCCGGAGATCTCGTCGAAGGAATCCGTTCCGTTGATCGGGACGGCGCCGAAGACGAGACTGTCGATCGCGCCGAAGCTGATCGTATCGCCGGCCGGATCGAAGAACGGCACGTCGGTCGCGGGAATGATCACGTCCGGCGTCGGCGCGCCGGGTAGCGCGGCAAAGGCCGCCGTCGCGATCAGATAGCTCTTGCCGTTGGTCGGCGGAGTAACGGGCCCATTGGCCCAGTTGAAGGTGTTCAGGCTGCTCGTCAGCGTGCCGTTGCCGACGCCCGTCTCGGTGCCGCCCGCACCGGCGTCGAAGAGCTCGACGTATTGGATCGTGCCGTCGTGGTTGCTGAAGACCTCGCGCACGTCCCAGGTATGGACGCCGGCAGTCGAGGTCGAGGCCGCGAGCAGGACGAGCGCGGAAAACAGAGCGGTCCGTCGCGGGGCCGAGACCCGGCATCGCAGCGCGGCAGATTGCATGTTCGAGACTCCTTGTGGCGATCGCTCGGATTCGGCGATCTTCTTCGATTCGTTCCGATCGCTTCCGGTCGTCGGTTTTTCCGTCCGTCTTTCCGTCCGCTTTTCCGTCCGCTTTTCCGTCCGTCCGCGAGCCTGCCCGACTTCCGCGCGAGGGCTTTGTGCATTTTATACACAGGCCCCTGCGAATCGGCTGAAAAACCACGCACCATCCCTGAATCGTCACGAGGGATCCATGACCCGGCGGGGCATCCAGCTCTCCAGCAGCCGAAGACGAGGGCGAAGCGGCTTCGTCAGCGGGGTCCTCCTCGCGCTCGTCGCCGGGATTGCCTGCCCCGCCGCGGACGAGATGCCCCCGTCGTCCGAGACGGTCGAACCGTCCAGATCCGCCCGCGAGCCCCGACCCGAGCGGATCGTCTCGCTCTCGCCCCTCGCCTCCCGATTTCTCCTGGCATTGGGCGTCGCCGATCGGCTCGTCGCCGTCGACCTTGCGTCGCTAGGCGTGCCCGGGATGCCCGACCGCCCGGCGACCTCCTTCGACGAGGCCCTTCGCTTCGCCCCCGATCTCGTGGTGGTCCCGAGCCTGCCCGACGATCGCCGCACGCTCGGGGCGCTCGAATCGGCCGGCGCCCGGATCGTCGAGTTCGCGCCCCACGACCTCGAGGACGTCTTCGCCCTCTGCCGGGGCCTCGGCGGCG
>CAUJGH010000191.1 GCA_963169575.1 Myxococcota bacterium
CGGCGCCGTGGTTGTAGGCGGTGATCGCGAGGGGCCAGCTGCCGGTCACGCGGTAGTTCTGTTCGAGCAGGCGCGCGGCGGCGATCGAAGCGCGGTAGGGGTCGAGGCGCTCGTCGACGATGTGGTCGACGCGCATGAAGCGCCGGCCCGTCGCGGGCATGAACTGCCAGAGACCGGCCGCGCCGGTCCTGGAGTAGATGTTGGGCGTGAACGAAGACTCGACGTGGGGCAGATGCGCGATCTCGAGCGGGAGGTTCATGTCGCGCAGGTTCGCGAGGATGTGATCGAGGTAGGCGCCCGAGCGGATGATCCCGGCGCGGAATTTGTCGGCCTGGCCGAGCTGGAACCGGATGCGCTCGGCCGCGAGCCGGAGGCGGGCGCTCGTGACTTCACCGCCGAACAGCGCCAGGACGCGCTGCTCGTCCCGCGACAGGCCGGCGCGCTTGCCGGCGGCGAGTCCGCGCAGGATCCCCTGGTAGTAGCGCTTGCGCGCCTCGGTATGGGCGTCGGCGCCCCGGGCGCTCGGAAACTTCACGACTTCGTAGACGAGGGAGAGGTCGTGGGTATCGTGGATCAGCCCGCCGTCGGTTCCGACCTCGCTGTAGATCCGCTTCCAGAACGTGACGTCGGGCTCGAGGGCGCGCGGCTGCGGGAAGTCGCTCCGCGCCGCGCCGGCGACGGAAGCCGCGAGCAGGCCCAGGATCACGATCGACACGATTCTCGCCATGGACTCCCTCTCGAAATCGCTCGATCGGCCGCCGCGTGGCGGAATCGGAGCGGAAATGAAGCTATCGCCGCCCGGGTCCTGCCCGGTGGGATCGGATGGGGCGACCGGCTGGGGGGAGTGCGGTGGATTCCGATCGGCGCAGGAGCTTACTTCTTCCGGTGCTTCTTCCGCGAGTCTCGCTGTTGCTTTCGCTTGCTTTTCTTCGCCTTCACGTCCTGCGGCTTGCGCGATGCGCCGCCCCGACCGAGCCCGCCGAGCAGCATCGATGGATCGAAGCCCATCCCGCCCGGCATCCCGCCCTGCATTCCAAAGGGAGGCATCGCGCCCCGCCCGCCGGCCGCACCGCCGGCGCCCGGAAAGCCGCCGCCCAGGCGTGACAAAAGGCCGCCCTGCTGGCCGAGCGCGCCCATCAGCTGTCGCATCTGCATGAACCGATCGACGAGCTGCTCGACCTCGGAGGGCTTGCGGCCGCTGCCGGCGGCGATGCGCTTCGCGCGGCTCTTGTCGATCAGCGAAGGCTTCGCGCGCTCGCCGCGGGTCATCGACTGGATCATCGACTCGACCTTGACCAGCTCGCCCTCGTCGACCTGATCGGCGAGCTGGCCGACGCCGGGCAGCTTGCCGAAGACTTCCTTGAGCGGACCGAGCTTCTGGATCATCCGCATCTGCTTGAGCAGATCGTCGAGTCCGAAGCTCCCCTTCAGGAGCCGCGCCGCGTCGGCCTCGGCCTCCTTCTCGTCGACGACCTCCTCGAAGTCCTTGACCAGGCCGACGATGTCGCCCATGCCGAGAATGCGCGAGGCGAGGCCCTCGGGCCGGAACTCCTCGAGCCGGTCGACGGTCTCGCCGGTGCCGAGGAACTTGATCGGCACACCCGTCACGGCCTTCACCGAGAGTGCGGCGCCGCCGCGCGCATCGCCGTCGAGCTTGGTCAGGATCACGCCGTCGAGGGCGATCCGTTCGGAGAAGGCCTTCGCGACGTTGACCGCGTCGCGCCCCATCAACGCGTCGCAGACGAGCAGCTTGTTGGCGGGCTCGACGTTTCGGACGATCTCCTCGAGCTCGACCATCAGCGCGTCGTCGACCGCGAGCCGGCCGGCGGTGTCGTAGATGATCGCGTCGAAGCCCTCGCGCCGGGCACGGGCGAAGGCCTCGGCGCAGATGGCGGGCGGGCGCTCGAGGGGCGCGCCGGCGTGGACGGGCACCTCGATCGAGGCGCCGAGAGTCTTCAGCTGGTCGATCGCCGCCGGCCGGTAGACGTCGGCGGCGACCAACAGGGGCTTCCGGCCCTGCTTGCGCAGGTACACCGCGAGCTTCGCCGCGATGGTCGTCTTCCCGACGCCCTGCAGACCGGCGAGCATGATCGAGACGACGCCCGCGCTGCGCGCCAGGGACGGATCGACCGGTCCCATCAGCTGCGTCAGTTCCTCCTCGCAGATCCTGATGAAGTGCTGGCCGGGCGTGACCCGGATCTGTCGGCCGGTGCGATCGCGCACCCGGGTCTCGACTTTCGACCCGAGGCTGCGCTCCTTCACGCGGGCGAGGAACGAGCGGGTCAACGCCAGATCGACGTCGGCCTCGAGCAGCGAGAGGCGTACGTCGCGCAGGGCTTCGTCGATGCTGGCTTCGTCGATCTCGCGAACGCCGCGCAGCCGGTCGGTGGCGTTCTTGAAGCCCTGGGTCACGGTCTCGAGCACGGGGTCCTCCGCGGAGGCGGCAGCGTAGCAGCGCGGGGCGGCGGGCGGACGGGAACCCGGCAGCGGGCCAGGGCGGGGCGTTCCGAGCGCATCACGCTCGCCGGGCAAGGCGTTCCGAGCTCGGCGCGCTTGCCGCGGCGATGGGCGGCGGGCATGCTCCCCGATTCGCGCGGGGCGAGGCCGCGCGGTCAGCAGCGGGAGACGCGAGTGGACATCGAGGTCGAGGCGCAGGTCACGGGCAACGTGTGGAAGATCGAGACGGCCGTGGGTGCGCGGGTCGAGGAGGAGGACATCCTGCTCGTGATCGAATCGATGAAGATGGAGATCCCGGTCGAGGCGCCGGGAGCGGGTCGCGTCGTCGAGATCCGCGTTCGAGAGGGGCAGGCCGTCGAAGAGGGAGACGTCCTGGTGGTGCTCGCCGGGGAGTAGTCGATGACGGGTGGGCGGCTGCGCGCACGGCGACTCTCGCCCGGGGATCGGCCGGCGGCGCTGGCGGTCCTGCTCGCTGCCCGGGACGAGAACCTCGTCCTGATCGACCAGGTCGAGCGACTCGCGGACGGGCTCTTCGCGGAGGAGCCGCCGCCCCAGATCCACGGCGCCTTCGCCGGAGATCGCCTCGCCGGTCTCGCGTTGATCCGGCCGAGCATCGCGCTCTCCGCAGGGCTCTCCGCCGACGCCCTCGCGGTGCTGTTGCCCGCCCTGCTGCGCGTGCCGAGCGGTCTGCTCAAGAGCGAGCGGGGCCAGGTCGAGTCGGTCTGGAACGCGCTCGCGGCGGCCGGTCGCCGAAGCGTCATCGACCGCATCGAGATCGCCTACCGGATCGGCCCGCAGGCGCGCGTGGCGCCCGTGCCGTCGCCTCCGTGTGTCGCTCGTCCGGCGCGCGCGGCCGATCTCCGGCACCTGATCCACGCCGCCCGCGCGAGCCTCTGGGAGGAGCAGCGGCCGGATCCCGCCGAATCGGATCCGGTCGGATTCGCGCGCTGGGTCGAGAGCCGGCTGCCGCGCGCGCGCGTCGTCAGCGTGGACGGGCGGGTCGTCTTCGTGGCCTATGCGGACGTCCGGCGCGGCGAGGGCTGGCTGATCCAGGGCGTGTACACCTGGCCCGATTTCCGCAGGCAGGGATACGCACGCTGCGGCATGGCGGCACTGCTCGAGGAAGCCTTCGCGGCCGGCGCCTCGCACGTCCAGCTGGCGGTCGTCGCGGGCAACGAACGCGCCTGCGGCCTGTATCGCAAGCTGGGATTCGAGCCCTTCGCCGAGCTGCGGACGATCCTCTTTCGCTGAGTCCCGAGCGTTGATTCCGGCCGTCCGCGTCGGCTAGCGTCGCAGCTCGAATTCGCGCCTGGACGGCGCGTTCGCCGCCGCGGCACGCGAGTCGGGAACGCCGAAGAAGCGAACGAGCGCAGAACACGAGACGGAGGAGACGGCCATGGGCTTGCTGGATGGAAAGGTCGCGATCGTCACGGGAGCGGGCGGAGGCCTCGGCCGCGAGCACGCGCTCGCGCTCGCCGCCGAAGGGGCGGCCGTCGTCGTCAACGATCTCGGGGGCGCCCGCGATGGCTCGGGAGCCGGGGGGTCCGCGATGGCCGACCGCGTGGTCGAGCAGATCAAGGCCTCGGGCGGCGAGGCGGTCGCGAACTACGACAACGTCTCGAACGTCGCCGGCGGCGAGAACATCTTGAAGACCGCGCTCTCGGCCTTCGGCCAGGTCGACCTGCTCGTGAACAACGCGGGCATCCTGCGCGACAAGAGCTTCGCGAACACGACCGAGGATCTCTGGGATCCCGTGATCGCCGTCCATCTCAAGGGCACCTACTGCGTGACGCGTCCCGTCTTCCTCCACATGAAGGAGCGGGGGCAGGGCGGCGTCATCGTCAACACTTCCTCGACCAGCGGTTTGAACGGCAACTTCGGACAGTGCAACTACGGCGCCGCCAAGGCCGGCATCTTCGGCTTCACGCGCTGCCTCTCGCTCGAAGGCCAGCGCTACGGCATCCGCTGCCACATCCTCGCGCCGGTGGCCCATACGCGGCTCACGGAAGACCTCCCCGGCATGGGCAGCGAGGACATGGCGGCCCGATTCGACCCGAAGCTCGTCTCGCCGCTGATCGTCTTCCTCGCCAGCGACCTCGCCAAGGACATGACGGGCAAGACCTTCCTCGCCGGCGGTGGTCAGATCGCCGAGATGCGCATGGTGACGGCCCCCGGCATCAAGAAGGAAGAGAATGGCGGGCTCTGGACCGCCTCCGAGATCGCCGACAAGATGCGCGCGGGCCAGATCCTGCTGCCGGATTAGGCGGGCAGCGGCGGGGCGCGTTGCCCCGTCCGAGCGCGACCGGTACCCTGCGCCGCGATGACGCGGGGCGAGCGCGAAGATCGGGAGCTCGATCGGATCGGCGATCGGCATGGCCTTCGCTCCGCGATGGCCAGGCGCTTCAACTTCGCCTTCCGCTGGTTCGAGAAGCGCTTCTTCGGCCATTTTTCGCTCGAGCCCGAGGTCGTCTCGCGCCTGAAGGCGCTCGAGGCGCGCGGCAGCGTCGTCTACGTGATGCGCTACTCCAGCCGGCTCGACTACTTCCTCTTCAACGTCCTGTTCCTGCGCCACGGTCTGCGCCTCTCGAGCTTCGCCAACGCGATCAGCTTCTACTACTACCGACCGGTGCTCGAGCTGATCGGGATCGCGCTGCGCCTCTCGCGCGGGCAGCCGCGCGCCGTCGAGCATTGCGAGGATTGCCGCGCCATCCGAGAGACCGTGCGCGAGGGGAAGAGTGCGTTCCTCTTTCTGCGGACCCAGCTGCTCAAGACCTTCCTGCGCGGTCGCAAGACGGGCAAGCGACAGGACGAGCTCGACCTGATCGGCGAGGTCGTCGGGGCGGTCATGGAGGAGGCGCCGGCGCGCGAGGTCTTCCTCGTGCCCCTCGCGCTCTTCTGGACGAAGGGACCGCGTGCGGAGAACCGCTTCCTGAACGTCGACTACGGCTCGCTGACGCGCCCTTCGGATTTCGCGAAGGTGGCGCGCTTCGTGCTGACCTATCACGGCCTCGCGGTGAAGGTCGGCGAGGCGATCGACGTCGCTGCCTTCTGCCGGGAGGACGCTCGCGAAGATGCGCGCGAGAGCGTCCGAGAGGGCGCCGCACCGCCCGCGGCGAGATCCTCCGAGCAGATCGCCGCCCGCGTCGCGCGCAAGATCCGGCGCGCGATCCTGATCCACCTCTACCGCGAGGAGAAGGTGGTCGAAGGGCCCGCGCTGCGGCCGCGCTGGCGGGTTCTGCGCGAGGTGCTCTCGGATCCGGGGCTGCGAGCGGCGATGCAGCTGCGGGCGTCGGCGGGCGAGAGCTCGCCGGAGCAGGTCGAGCGCGAGGTCGAGAAGATCTTCCACGAGATCTCGGCGAACATGAGCTCGACCTGGCTGGCGT
>CAUJGH010000192.1 GCA_963169575.1 Myxococcota bacterium
GAGTTCGACGAACTCCATCCAGACGACCGGAAGAAGATCGACCGCATCGTCCGCGCGCTGCGAGCGGACGCGTCACGCTAGGTCGGCCGCGTCGCGATCTCGAATCGAGCCGAGCCGCACTCGACTCGACTCGATTCGCCATCGGGCCTCTAGAACGGGATGTCGTCGTCCACGGGCGGGCCGCTCATGGCACCGGCCGGTGCATCTCCGCCCCTTCCGGCCGGAGTCTCGACGTCGCCGCCGGAGCCCGACTCACCTCCTGCTCCGCCTCGCGTTCCCAGGAAGTTCACGGTCGTGGCGTTGATCTCGGTCGTGTATCGCTTGTGGCCGTCTTTGTCTTCCCACTCGCGGGTCTGGATACGCCCTTCGACGTAGACCGTGCGCCCTTTGGCGAGATATTGATGGCAGAGTTCGCCGACCCGTCCCCAGGCGACGATCCGATGCCATTCCGTGCGCTCGACCCGCTCACCGCTCTTGTCGGTCCAGGTCTCGCTGGTCGCGAGCGTGAAGTTGCAGACGGCCTGGCCGTTCTGGGTCTTTCGAAGTTCCGGATCCCGTCCAAGGTTGCCGACGAGAATGGCTTTGTTGACGCCTGCCATGCTGAACGCTCCATCGGGACTCGTTTGGAGGTGGGGTGGGGATGAACGAATCGGAGTGTCCCGTCGAGGTCCGGGGGCGTCAAGGCGTGAATCCAGCAACCCTTTGCGTGGCAGGGGGGGCACGTTATCCTGGCCCGATTCTCCTCTCCGGGGGGTGAGGGAATGCCGTTGCAGTCGCTGGTCGGGAGCGCATCGGTCGTCGATGCGATGAATTCGCATGCCCTGCGGCATGCGATGCGCTGCTCGTTCGTCTGCTGGCAGGCGGACGGCGCGCGATGCGGAGTTGCCTCGCATGGCTAGGGCATCCGCCAAATTGTCCGGCAAGTCATCCGCCAAATCCTCCGGCGGCTCGCGTTCGAAGCGCGCGGCTCGCGATCGGACGGCCGATCTGGAAGAGGAAGGCGGGGTTCTGCTAGCGGGACCCGGGTCCGAGCTCCTCGGCCTGGCGCTGATCGCATTCTCCTTGGTGGCCAGCCTCGCGCTCGCGACCCACTCGCCCGAGGACCCGATCGGCCGACTCGTGGAGGTCCGCAATGGCGCGGGCCCGGTCGGCGCGACCCTGGCCGGCCTTTTGATGAAGGTCTTCGGCGGCGGCGCCTTCGTGCTCGTGGCCGGATCGGCCTATCTCGGCGGTCGCCTCCTGATGGGCCTGGGGCTGCCGCGGATCTTCTCCCGATTCTGGCTCGGGATGCTGGTGCTGGTCCCGTCGTCGGCAGTTCTTCCATCCCTCCTCTTCGAGCTGGCGCCGGGCCGCTTGCCCTGGATCGAGCCGGGTTGGGTCGGGGTCGAGTGGGCTCGATTCCAGACCCTCCTGTTCGGCAGCGCCGGAGCACTGGTTCTGACGAGCCTCTTGTTCATCGTGGGCGTGTTCTCGATGACCGGGATTTCGGCCGGCGCGACGCTGGGACGGGTCGGGCGCATCGGCTCATGGGGGCTCGAGTCGATCCTGTGGGCCGCGGACGAGGTGGTGCCCCTGGTCGACCGGCTGCTCGCTGCTCTGGGGCGGGGCTTCGGGATCCTGCGTGAATCCGTAGTCGACGAGGTCGGCCGCGCTCGCGAGGCGATGACGGCGCTGGTCGTCCGCCGCGAGCAGCGCGCGA
The DNA here is from genome assembly GCA_963169575.1 of Myxococcota bacterium. Lineage (GTDB taxonomy): Bacteria > Myxococcota_A > UBA9160 > UBA9160 > UBA4427 > UBA4427. The sequence continues at coordinate 1,700 of CAUJGH010000192.1, forward strand.
GGCGAGCGCGCACCTTGGTGCGGCGGGGCGGCCCCGAGCTGTCCTACGAAGACGAGCTGCGCCAGGCCGAAGAATGCGACGAGCCGGTCGCAGTGCTCGACGAGCCGCCGGAGGCGACCGAGGAGCCAGCTCCCGTCCGGAAGCTTCGCGCCAATGAAGAGCCCGACATCGTCGACCACGACGAACAGCGTCGGAAGAAGCGAAAGCCCGAGCAGGAAGCCTTCCGATTCAACGAAGGCGGGCCGAGCGGGCCGTTCCGATTGCCCGACGTGGCGATCTTCTCGGCGACGCCGGAAGGGGAGCGATCCTACGATCGCGACTCGCTCCTGATGAATTCGAAGATCCTCGAGAAAAAGCTGGCGGATTTCGGTGTTCATGGGCGCGTCGTGCGCGTCCACCCCGGTCCCGTCATCACGATGTACGAGTACGAACCCGCGCCGGGCATCAAGGTGAACCGGATCGTCGGGCTCACCGACGATCTGACGATGGCGCTGCGTGCGATCTCGATCCGCATCATCGCGCCCCTGCCGGGCAAGTCGGTCGTCGGCATCGAGGTTCCGAATCCGCGACGCGAGACGGTCTACCTGCGAGAGATCCTCGAGTCGGAGAGCTTCCGAAAGAGCCGCGGCGCGCTCACCGTCGCGATGGGCAAGGACATCTTCGGCAACTCCGTGACGTCGGATCTCGCGAAGATGCCGCATCTGCTCGTCGCCGGCTCGACGGGCACGGGCAAGAGCGTGTTCCTGAATGCCTTCCTCTGCTCGCTGCTCTGTCGTGCGACGCCCAACGAGCTCAAGCTCCTGATGGTCGATCCGAAGATGCTCGAGCTCTCGATCTACGACGGCATCCCGCATTTGATCGCGGACGTCGTAACGAGCCCGAAGCGTGCAGCGGCGGCGCTGCAGGGCGTCGTGCGCAAGATGGAAGAGCGCTACCAGATGATGAGCGCGACCGGTGTGCGCAACATCGATCAGTTCAACGAGAAGGCGCGCAAATGCATCGCGGCCGGGGAAGAGTCCTTCCAGCTGAAGCCGCGGCCGGGACAGACCGAAGGCGACGAGATCGAGTGGCAGGAGCTGCCCTATATCGTCGTCGTCATCGACGAGCTCGCCGATCTGATGATGTCCTCGGCCAAGGAGGTCGAG
>CAUJGH010000193.1 GCA_963169575.1 Myxococcota bacterium
CCTCTCCCCGCAGCGATTCGGCCGCATGTTCGGCCATGAGGGCCTCGGCCTGCTCCCCGATCCGAATCCCATCCTCGAGACGCGATCCGACCCGCAAGCACGGGAACGGATCGCAGCGATCGCCGAGGCCCTCGACACCGCGCGACCGGAGGTCGTCTTCGCGATCGGCCCGCTCACGAACCTCGGCGCCCTCGCTCGCGAAGGCCATGTCCTGCCGCCGCTCGTCGTGATGGGCGGCCGCTTCGCCGACGAGCCGCCGCCCGGGATGCTCTCGGAGATCCCGGAATGGAATGGGTGGTGCGATCCGGCCGCCGTGCAGGCCGTCCTGGCCACGCGCCTCGTCGCCCCGCCGCGCGTCGTGCCCCTCGACGTCACCTGGCCGACCCGGCTCGAGCCCGGCGATCTCGACCGCCTCGCCGGCGGCAACGCGCTGGCCCGCACGCTCGCCGAGATCTGCTAACGATGGCTCGTCGCGCAGCGCGACCGGCTCGGCGCACGCGAGCCCTGCATCCGACTCCACGACCCGCTCGCCCTCGAATGCCTCGCCCGAACCGATCTCGTCGCGTTCTCGGACGTCCGGATCCGGGTCGGCGACGAGGGGGAGACGAGGTCCGATCGGACCGGGCCGGTCGTCCGGGTCGCCGGGCCGGTCGACAACGACGTGCTCCGCACCCGCCTGCTCGACATCTGGCTCGCAGACGAATGTCGTTAGGCGCGGAGGCGACCGACGTCGTTCGGTACGCTCGCCGGCCATGGAGCGGCGAAGACGGGCGGAGGAGGAACACCGAGATGACCGAGGACTGCATCTTCTGCGCGATCGTCGCGGGTCGCGCGCCCGCGCATCGCGTCTTCGAGGACGAGCGCGTGCTGATCTTCATGGACCTCTTCCCGGCCCATGCTGGACACACGCTCATCATTCCGAAGCAGCACGCGACGGATCTCTTCGAGGTGGGCGCCGAGGACCTCGCCGCCGTCGTCGCCCAGTCGAAGCCCCTCGCCGCGGCGCTCGAGCGGGTCTTCGACTGCGACGGAATCGCCGTGATCCAGCTGAACCGCGCAGCCGCCGGCCAGACCGTCTTCCACTACCACATGCATCTGATCCCGCGAAACGCGGGCGAGCCCTTCGGCGTCCACGGAAAGCGGCAGGCGCCGGCAGAGCGTCTCGCCGAGCAGGCTGCCCGGCTGCGCGAGGTCTTCGAGCCTGCGGGTTAGGCTCGGGAGGGCGCTCTCTGGAGTCGATCGATTCCTTCGGATGAGCGAACGTACGGGACGGAGCCTCCGTACCCAGTCCCGTGTCTGGCCGAGCCGGATCGCCATTTCGCGCAAACCTGTCCGAGCAGCCGGACCGAATCGGCGTTTCGAGACGTCGGATCGAGAAATCACGACAAGCAGTCCGAGAAACCAAAGGGGGAAGACCTTGTCCGCATCTCGCGCGTCGTCCGCGCTCCGAGCAGCGCTCGCTATCGTTCTCCTCGTCGTCGGTGTCGCCGTCTTCGCGATCCGCCTCCAGCACGCGGGCGCCTTCGCCGTTCCGACCTTCGGCGTCATGATCGGCGGGCTCGGCGCGATCGCGCTCGGGGGCGTCCTGCTCTGGACCGGCGCTCCGCGCCCAGCCGTCTTGCTGGCGTGGATCGCCAGCCCGCTCGTCCTCTACTTCGCGCTCTACGCGACGCTGGCCGAAGTCGAGGAGGTCGTCTCCCTCCTTGCCCGCGACGGCGATGGTCGAACGACCGACCTGCGGCTCTGGATCGTGGACCGGGAAGACGGGGCATGGGTCGGCATGTCGCGCTCGAAGGCCCTCGAGCACGACCTGGCCGGAGCGCGACTCGAGCTTCTCCGCGGCGGCGTCACGCGCTGCGTCGTGCCGGTCCTCGTGGAGGATCGCGAGACGGTCGGCGACATCCACGCGCGCAAGGTCGCGAAGTACGCGGTCGCCCGCTTCGCTGCCGCGATCGGGCTCTACCCGCGCGAGGCGACCGAGACTGCGGCGGCTCTGCGGCTCGACCCGTGTCCTCAGGCCGGGAGGGATCGGACGCAGGCGGCGGAGTCCGTCTGACTCGACGGGGATTGGCGCCCGGAGCGCATCGGTCGAGCAAAGGGCTCTTTCTGCGCCAACGCCAACTTCGTTTGGGTCGAGCTGGCGTCGATGGGCTCGAGCTTCACTTCTCGATTTCGGCCCGCTTCGAAGGCTTCCGCCAACGTCTCTTCAAGCAGGTCGTGACGATCCCGTGCTGGAGCTCGGAGCTCCCGAATTCTTCGTGGCATCCATCGATCGCGATGGCGACCGCCCCTGGCTTCGGGTGACCGCCGAGAAGAGTGGCGCCACCCAGATCGCCGTCGAGCCGATCAGCGCGGCTCGTCCCGATCGTCGAATCTGCGTCCAAGCTGGCGCATCAAACGATGCGCCCCAGTGGGCGCGCATCCGAACGCCAGATCCGTCATGGGAAACGACGGTCGCGCGGACAGCCGACGGACGGCTGATCTTGCCGGTCGCGACCAGCCCGGACCCGACACCACAGCGCGGCCGAATGCGCGGATCGAGCGGCTCGCTCGCCGAGTGCGCACGTCCTGATGGCGATGATCGCCGCGGCGATCCATTCACTGGTCGACGACGAGACGCGAGCCGATTGATGGGCGAACCCGGTACGCAGGCGCCGACCGACCCTCGGCCGGTGCGCGTTCTTCGAAGCATTCCAGATGCGCTTCGAGCCCCTTCAGAACCGATCTTCTGACGGACTCGGCTGTTTCGGGCTCCAGGCATCGCAATCCCTGGCCTGCTCCGCCCGTTTTCCGGGTCCGTCTCCGGGCCGAATCATCCGGATAGGCGGAGAGTTGCGGGCGGGCGACATGGCGCAGGGTTGCAGGCGGGGTCGGGCCCCCGGCCGCGGCTGCAGGGTCCGACTTCAGAGCGTGACCCAGAGCGATCGGGGACCGCGCAAGACGCCACCCACGATCTCGACGCGCTCGTCCTCGCAGAGCCGCATCTGCGGGAAGCGACGGGCGAGAACCTCGACGCCCTTCGCGACGACGCGGCGCGCCATCTGGGTTCCGAGGCAGAAGTGCTCGCCGTGCCCGAAGGCGAAGTTGCTCCGGTTGCGATCGAGGCGGAAAGCGCGCGGGTCGTCGTAGGCCTTCTCGTCGTCGTGCGCACCGGTGATGCAGAGCCGGACGTCGTCGCCCGCTCGGATCGTCTGGCCTCCGATCTCGAGATCCCGGGTCGCGCGTCTCGGAATCATCACGAGCGGCGGCTCGAATCGCAGCAGCTCCTGGATCGCCGACTCTCGCAGCGCGGGGTCGCGGGCAAGATCCCGCCAGAGTGCGCGGTCCGGCAACACGTGGGCGATCAAGCTCCCGAGACTGTTGGTGCTGGTGTCGATGGCGGCCGGGAAGAGGTTGCGGCAGAAGCCCAGGATGTCCTCGTCGTCGAGGCGCTCACGGTCGAGCTCGACGTGGGTGAGCAGCGAGATGACGTCGTCGCGCGGCGCGAGGCGCCGCGCGTGGATGAGCGGCAGAAGGTACTCGCCGATCTCCGTCCCCGCGGTTTCGGCCGGGCCGGGGTCCACGAAGACGTGCATGATCCGGTTCGCCCAGTCCTGCAGTCTGGCGACATCCTCGAGCGGCAGGCCGAGCAGCCGGGCGATGTTTCGGAAGGTGAAAGTGCGCGTGAAGTCGGCGACGAGGTCGACTCGAACGCGTCCCTCGAGCTCGTCCGCCAGCGCCTCGGCCTCGACAGCAAAGAGTGTCTCGGCGAACTCGCGCATCTTTCCGGGAAAGAACACGCGGGAGATCAGACCCCGGTTCCGAGCGTGTGCCTCGCCGCGCAGGATCGGCAGCCCTCTGCCCATCGTCCGGGTGAAGAGTTCGTCGTAGGCGTCGGGCGCCGAGAGCGCGTCGTCCGTCGAGACGAAGCGAGCAAGCGTCTCGTGGTCGTTGACGAGCCAGATCGGCTTGCCCGCGAAGAGGATTGGCGAGACGGGCTCCTGCCTTCGAAGTTCGGCCAGGACCTCGTGCAGGTTCGGCAGCGGGTCTGCCGCGAAGTCGATGTCCGGAAATCGGATCTCGGTCGAATCCATCTTCGCCTCCTGATTCTCGCGCCGCTCGAGGCGCTCTCAACCGCGCCCTAGCGCATCATCAAGCCAGAGTTCACCAGCAGGTGCTGCCCCGTGATCGTCGACGCGCGATCGGACGAGAGGAAGAGCACGGCCTCGGCGACGTCCTCGTCCTTCGGGATGCGACCGAGCGGCATCAGGCTCGTGAGCTCCTTGACGACCGCCTCCTCGGGGACGCCCCGGGCCTCGGCGGTCTCCGTCACGTACCGCTCGAGCAGCGGGCCCCACATGTACGTCGCGACCACTGTATTGACCCGGATGTTGTCGGGCGCGAGCTCGTTCGCCATGAAGTACATCGCGGTCGACAGTGCGCCTTTCGCGGAGGCGTAGGCAATCTGGGGGATCAAGGGGATGAAGCTCGACTGCGATCCGATGAAGACGACGGAGCCGCCGCCGCCCTGCTTCATGAGGGGCGCCGCCGCCGCCACGACCTGGGCCGAGCCGACGACTCCGAGCTCGTAGGCATCCATCCATTCCTTGCGGGTCACCTGCGCGAGACCGCCGAAGGTCCGGTCGAGCG
>CAUJGH010000194.1 GCA_963169575.1 Myxococcota bacterium
CGGCGGCAACGCGGTTCGCTTCTACGGGCTCGATGGGGAAAAGCTCGCGCCGATCGCGGCGCGCATCGGGCCGGAGCAGGCGAGCTTCGAATAGCGCGCCCCCTCTGCGGTCAGGCTCGCGGAGCCCCCGGTCCTGCGCGGGGCCGACGGGTCGGGTCTCGCGGCAGCGGTCCGGCAGCCCGCTGCCCGAGCAATCGCCCGCATCGCCCTTTCAAGTCGCCCGGTGTGCACGCCGATCGGTGAGGAGGCGCTCTCTCGCGGAATCCCGGATCCACGACTCGTGGTCCCGATCCGAGCCCCGCCCCGAACCCAATTCCCGCCCCCATCGGAGTCGAATATGCGCGCGATCGTGATCGGGCTGATGCTCGCGGCGCTCGTCGGCGCTGCGACGCGCCCCTGGGAGCGCTCCCCCTCCTCCGGCGAGGCCGGAGCGGAGCCGATCGTGCTCGTACCCGGCAACGCCACGGCTGAGGCCAGCCCGGAAGAGCGCCCCGCGGAGGCCGCTGCACCTCCGCTGGCGGGTGGGAACGCAAACGACGCCAGGCGAGCGAGCGAAGGCGCGTCGGTCGACGCGCCAGCCGAGCCGTCCGTCTTCTACCAATGGGTCGACGAGCGGGGCTCGGTTCATTTTGCCGCCGCCCTGGATGAGGTTCCGGCGGATTGGCGCTCGCGCGCCGGGCAGATTCAGCTCGATTCCGCGGCGTTCAACCGGACCGCTTCGCCCGCGGCGAACCCGGTCCGGCCGCGGCCGATCGTCGAAGTCGCTCCGAACCGGCGATCGCACGACGTCACGGTCTACACCGCGCCCTGGTGTGGCTGGTGCCGCAAGACCCTCGCGTTTCTCGATCAGCGCGGCGTCGACTACTTCAACAAGCACATCGAGGAAGACGAGGACTACGCGGACGAGCTGCGCGAGAAGACCGGCGGGATGGCGATCCCCTTCGTCGAGATCGACGGCCACGCGATCCGCGGCTTCGACCCGAGCCAGATGACGGCACTGCTGGATTAGGCGCGGCGGCGCCTGCTGCTCGCGAGCAGGCGCCACACCGCTCCCCCTCTCCCTCAGCGCTTCACCGTCACCTCGCCCTTCGCGTCGATGAAGTCCTGGATCGTCTGGTAGACGTACTCGCAATCCTCGCGCGTCATCGTCGGATGGCAGGGCAGCATGATGCCGTACTGCATGATCTGGTCCGCCGTCGCGAGCCCGGCCGGCGCGATCCGGAACTCCTGGTTCTTCAGCATCGGCTGGCGTGTGATGTTGCCCGAGAAGATGACGCGGCTGGTGATGCCCGCGTCCTCGAGCTGGATCTGGAACTTCGTCCGGCTCCAGCCCGTCTCCGGACGGATCTGGAGCGGGTAGCAGAGCCAGGTCGTCTCGGTCTCGGGAAGGATCGTCGGAAGGATGAACTTGTCCTCGTGCTGCTTCAGGAACTCCGTATGCCAGCGGAAGCGCTCCTCGCGGAGCTTCCAGAGCGTGTCGATCTTGTTCATCTGCTCGACGCCGAACGCGGCACCGCACTCGTTGGGGATGAATCCGTAGGCGTTCTCCTCGAAGATGAAGAGCGCGTCGTAGTCGATGCCGTCGACCTTCTCGAGGAAGCGGCCGTCGGAGCTCTGCGACTTCGTACCGTGCATCCATTTCTCGGAGGAGCGGCCCCAGGCGCGCAGGGAGAGCGAGCGGTCGAAGTATTTCTCGTCGTCGAAGAAGACCATGCCGCCGTTGCCGAGGGCGGTGATGATGTGGAAGATCGAGAAGCTCGTGATCGAGACGTCGGCGCGGCTCGCGGTATGGCGGCCGCGCAGCTTGCCGCCGAGGGTGTCGGCGCTGTCGTGGATGACGAACAGATCGTGTTTGTCCGCGATCTTGCGCACGACGTCCCAGTCGCAGATCCCGCCGACGAGGTCGGGGATCAGGATCGCCTTCGTCTTCGGGCCGATCGCGGCTTCGATCTGGTCGACGCGGATCTGGTAGTCCGAGAGGCCGACGTCGACGAAGACGGGCGTGCAGTCGACGTGATAGATCGCGGCGACGTCGGACGAGAAGGTCAGGACGGGCGTGATGACCTCGGAGCCGCGCGGCAGCTCGGCGAGCCGCAACGCGACCATCAGCGCCGACGAGCCGGAGTTGACCATCACGCCGTATTTCTTGCCCATGAACTCGGCCACGCGGGCCTCGAACTCGTGGACCTTCTTGCCGGGGATCAGGCCGAGCGGATCCTGCATTTGGGCCATCACGGCGTTGATCTCGGTTTGATCGAACATCGCGCCGCCGTAGCGGACGGTGCGGGGCTGGATGCGCATGGGGAAGTCCTTTCGGGTTGGTATCCGGGCTCTTTCGAAAGACTCGACCGAGCTCGGATGGGAAGGGAATCGAGCGAGAAGGAAAGATCGCCGCGCGGCGCGAGCCGGCGGAGAGGTGAAGGGATCAGCCGCTGTCCGCGGGCTCGGCATCGGCTCCCTCTTCGGCGACGGCGCGGGGCCCGCGGCGCGGCGCCCGGGCGCCGCGACCGGCGGTCTCGCGTGGTAAACGCGCGAGATCCCGGGCGAGGCGCGAGGGGAGCGCGGTCACCCGGACGCGATCATCGTGCG
>CAUJGH010000195.1 GCA_963169575.1 Myxococcota bacterium
GGGTTCGTGGAGCGCTCGATACCAGGCGATCGTCGCGTTCGTGACGCTTCGATCCGCGCAGAAGCGCTTGGTCAGATCGACGATCCGGAATCGGCCGCGCGCAGCCTCACCGATGCGCGTCGACGTCGGCGACCGCTCGATCCGGGTCCAGCCCTCGTCCAGCATGTCGTGGATCGGCGACTCCGGGGCGTGGGCGACGCCCGGGATCGGATCGTTCATGAAATAGCCGTAGATCAGGAGATCCGGGGCGAGCTGGCGCAGCGCCCAAAGAGCCGAGCGTTCGATCCCGGGCAGATCGGTATCCCCGCGGCCCAGGTTCAGGACCTCGACGGCGCTTGCGGCGAGGCCGCGCCCGGGATCCGTGCGATCGTGCTCGAACGCGCGTTGCAGACGGGCTTCGAGCAGACGGGGATAGGCGAGGGCTTCGGGCAGGCCGTGCCCGGCGGTGAAGCTGTCGCCGACGATCACGACGCGGCGGACTCCGGGACGCTTCGGTCCGATCTTGCGCTCTCGAAACCCCGAGCGGTCGAGCTCGACGGCGACGGCGAAGGGCGTCTCGCGCCAGCGTTCCCGGAGCTCGTCCGGATTCGCGAGGCGTGCTGCCAGCCGCTCGCGCAGCGCCTCGTCCGAGAGGTCGAGATCGAAGGCGCCGCTCGGATTCGCGTCGTAGGCCATCAGCCGGAAGCCGGGGCCGCGAAACTCCTGGAGGAAGGGGCCGCTCTTCGGCAGCGAGAGCATGCGCAAAACGATCTCGCCGGCGACGAGTCCGACGAGGAAGCCGAAGAGGACGAGAATCCCCCGCGCGAAGATCCTTCGCGCCCTCAAGAAGCCGCAGCTCCGCCGTTTGGCGACTCGGGCGGCGACGCGGTGGACGGCCCGCCGCGCAGCGGCTCGCTCGGATCGACCTTGCGCGTCATGACCCAGAATCGCCCGTAACGCTTGACGGGCGCGAACCGCCGCCTCAAGAAGCGATCGATCTCCGGAGCGAAGGCCGCGAGCGAGCGATCCGGAAGGCCGTCGATCGAGATCGGGGAGTAGACGACGACCCGGGCACCCGAGCGATCGATCTCGTCGATGAAGCCGGCGACCTCGCTCTCGCTCGTCAAATAACCGGGGAAGAGCCAGTCGAAGCGCGTCGGATTGGGGCGATCCGCGAGGAAGTAGACGATCGGATACCAGGGCAGGACGACGATCGGCTCCCCCGGCGCCGTTCGTCGGCGCAGGTCGGCGATCAGATCGTCGAGCGCCTGCGATCGTTCGACGAGCGGGCCGCCCGGCATGATCTCGAGCTTGTCGCTCGCGTCGCGATGCCGACTCAGCGCACGGTCGAACTCGTGGATGCCGAGCGAAGCGACGAGCAAGAGCAGGGCGAGCGGATGCGCGAGCCAGGCGGCCCGCGGCGGAACCCAGCGCCGAAAGGCGCGGGCGAGCCAGTCCGCGCCGAGGACATAGGCCGGGAAGAGGACCGGCGCGAGGTGGTAGTAGTCCGACCGGCCCGTCGCGCGCAGATAGAGGACCGCGCCGAAGAGCGCGAGCGCCAGCCGCTCGAGCGTCCTCGAAGCGACCGGCTCGGACGACCGCGATCGCCGGCGACGCCACTCCGCGCGGGCGAACTCGAAGACGGCCGCGAGATAGAGCAAGACCGGAATCCGGAACTCCCAGCTCACGAACCAGCGGCGGATCGCCCGCCGGCTCCATTCGTCGGGCCAGAGCTCGAAGTTCGGCACGGGGAGGTTGAACTCGCCGCCCTCGAGATACTGTCCGAAGGAAGTCCAGAAGACCGCGAGCAGGAGATCTCCGAGCGCTCCCTGCGCCGCGTAGACGATGCCGATCGGAACGACGACGACCGACGCCCCGAGCACGATCCAGGCGAGCTGCGCGAAGAGCTTCGGCCCGAGACCCGTGCGCGCGAGGAGCACGCTGGTCCCTGCCAACCCGAGTCCGACGGCCGGCTCGAGCCGGAACGCCAGGGCGAGCCCCGAGAGCACGCCGATCCCGAATGACGCGCTCCGCCCGATCGCTCCGTGCTCGCCCGCGCGCGCGAGCAGGAGCAGCGCCGCCATGGGCACCGCGCCATAGAGATAGGCGTAGTGGCAGCCCTCGAGGACCACGTGCCAGCCGGTCCCCGCGACGAGCGCCGCGGCGAGCAGCGCGAACGGCCGTTCCATCCAGCGCCGACTCGCGATGAAGACGAGCGCCGCGAGGGCGAGCGTCATCGCGACGTGGAATCCGCGCACCACGAGCAGGTTCACGCCGAAGGCGTCGAAGAGCCATGCGACGACATGGAAACTCGCGGGCGGGTAGACGGTATAGACGTCGCGATAGAGAATCTCGCCCGCGGCGAGGCGGCGAGCGCCGTTCGCGAGATGGCCTTCGTCGATCAGCCCGATGCCCTCTCGGAGCAGGACCGCTTGATAGGCGATCCCGATAACGAGCAGGACCGACAGGGCCCATCGATCGAGTCGGCGCTCCATCGATCCCTCCTGCCTCTCCGATCGCGTCGATCCCGCACGGCAGACGGGCGGCTCAGGGCGGCTCGCGGCCGCCGATCGAGCCGCCGCGCGATATTAACCCAGGCGGTCGCGCTCGCTCGGATGCGCACCGGCGCGATTTCGCGGCGGCTCTCTCCCGGCATGCGATCCGATCGGGCTATCGTCGAACCGATGCCCGCGACCGACCCGGCAACGAGACTCCCGCGCGCGACCTCCGTGTCGATCGCGGCAGATCGACGCCTCGCCCTCTTCGGCGCGATCTTCCTGCTCGCCCTCGCCTTGCGCGTCGCCTACGTCCTCGAGATCTGGCCCCATCCCGCAGCACGGCTTCCGATCCTCGACGCGGAGGCCTATCGGCGGATCGCGCTCGACATCCGCGGCGGCGACTGGCTCGGCGACTCGGTCTACTACCTGGATCCGCTCTATCCCTTCGTCCTCGCCGCGATCTACGCGGTCGTCCCGCCCGATTCCTTCGGCGTTCTCCTCGTGCAGGCGCTGCTCGATTCCATCTCCGTCCTGATCCTGATGAGCCTGACGCGCCGGATCTTCGGCGACCTCGCGGCGATGGTGGCGGGCGGGATCGCGGCGGTCTATTCGCTCTTCTTCTTCTACGACGGCCTCCTCCAGAAGGAGGCGTTGATGGTCTTCCTGACCGGCTCCGCGCTCGTGCTCTGCACGCGGGCCGCGGAACGGGATCGGGCGCTCGGCTGGCTGCCGGCGGGGCTGCTGATCGGACTCGCTGCGCTGACGCGCGGCAACTCGCTCCTCTTCGTCCCCGCGCTGCTGCTCTGGATCGCGGTCGCCGGTCGAGGCACGCTCGCCCGGCGTGCGCTCGCCGGACTCTGCCTCACGCTCGGTGTCGCGGCGATCCTCGTCCCGGTCGGCGTGCGCAACCGGATCGTCGGCGGCGACTTCGTGCTGCTGAACAGTCAGGCCGGCCAGAACTTCTACATCGGCAACTTCCGCGCGAATGCCACCGGCGCCTACCTGGCTCCGCCCTTCCTGCGCCCGAATCCAGAGGTCGAAGAGCAGGACTTCGCGGAGGAGGCCCGCCGCCGCACCGGCCGAGACGATCTCCGCCCCTCCGAGATCTCCAGCTTCTGGCTGCGTGAGGGCCTCGCCGAGATCGCCGCCGACCCGGCGCATTTCGTCCGCCATCTCGGCCGCAAGCTCGTCGTCTTCGCCAATCGCTACGAGATCCCCGACAACGCCAGCTTCGAATACTTCCAGCAGGACGTCTCGAGGATGTTGCGGCTGCCGCTGCCGGGCTGGGGCGTCGTGTTCCCGCTCGCCGCGGCCGGCATGTGGATGGCGCGCCGCAACCGGATCGCCTGGATCCCGATGCTCTACTTCGCGAGCTACACGACGGGGATCCTGCTCTTCTTCAATCTGTCGCGCATGCGCCTGCCGGTCGTTCCCGTCGCGATCGCCTTCGCCGGATTCGCGCTCACCGAGCTCTTCGAGCGTGGGCGAGAGCGGGAGCTGCGCAGCCTCGCCGTCCCCGCCCTGCTGATCCTGGCGCTCGCGGCCACCGCCCGCATCGATCTTCCGCGTCAACCGCTCAACGTCCGCTACTACAACCTCGGGTCGGCGTTCCTGCGCCGGAGCGAAGCCGCCTGGAGCGAAGGGCTCGGCCTGCGCGAGGCCGGCGACGAGGCCGGTGCGCGCGCAGCCTTCGATCGCGCCCTCGAGGCGCGGAGTCACGCCGAGCACGAGTTCGCGCGAGGCCTCGATGCCCATCCGGATTTCGAGCGCCTGCGCTCGGCCCTGCGCGTCTCGATGCGCAATCGGGTCGTCGCCCTCGAGTTCCTCGACGAGGACCAGGCAGCGCTCGACGCCGCACTCGCCCTGACGCGCCGATTCGATCGCTTCCCGCCCGGCTTCGTCGAGCTCGGGCAGGCATGGGAGCGTCTCGATCGCCCTCGGCTGGCGGAGGCCGCCTTCGAGCGCGCGCTGCGGCTGGCACCGGGCAATGCGGAGGCGACGGCCGGGCTCGCCCGGACGAAGTCGGCGCTGGAGTCCGGCTCCGCGAAGGATTAACGTCGGTTCCATCCCGAACGTCTCGAACGACGCGAACCGCCCCGACGGCACGGCCGACCCCGCCCCGAAGAAACCCGAAGGAATCAGCGCCATGAAGCTCGGTTACATCCCCCCCATGACGAAGGGCCTGACCCTCGATCGCGACTACGTCATCCGCCTCGCCGAGATGCTCGAGAGCCAGGGCGTCGAGTCGCTCTGGACGGTGGAGCACGTCGTCATGGCCCGGAACTACGACCCGCTCTATCCCTACTCGAAGGACGGCATGGCACCGACCGCGCCCGACACGCTCATGCCCGATCCGCTCGAATGGCACGCCTTCGTCGCGGCGCGAACCGACCGCATCCATCTCGGCACCTCCGTCGTCATCGCCTCGCAGCACAGCGCCGCGATCCTCGCCAAGCGCGTCGCGACGCTCGACGCGCTCTCGGGCGGCCGGGTTCGTCTCGGCGTCGGCATCGGCTGGCAGCGCGAGGAATACGAAGCGGTCGGCGTCCCCTACCGCGACCGCGGCCGGCGCCTCGACGAGACCATCGAGGCGATGCGCGTGCTCTGGCGCGACGAATGGGCGACCTATCACGGAAGGCACGTGAATTTCGAGAACGTCCACATGGACACGAAGCCCTTCCATGCGGACGGCGTCCCCATCCTGATCGGCGGGAGCACCGAAGTCGCCGCCCGCCGAGCCGGCCGCCTCGGCGATGGCTGGTATCCCTACGTCATCTCGCCCGAGGATTTCGGAACGGGCGTCGAGACGATCCGCGAGACCGCGAAGGCCGCCGGACGCGATCCGCGCCGGATCGAGATCACGATCTGGCCCGCGAGCTTCGACTTCACGAAGACCTTCGATCTGGAGTTCGTTAAGCGCTATGTCGAGCGCGGCGCCGAGCGCCTCGTCGTCAGCCAGGGCGAGTCGATGACGACCGACATCCAGGGCCAGCGGGATTTCATCCGCCGCTACCAGGATCAGGTCGTCGCGAAGCTGTAGCGGGCAGGCGAGCCGGCGAGCGGATCCGCTCGCGCGCTCAGCCCACGAGCGCGCGGACCTCGGCTTCGACGACCGTGCCGTCGAAGAAGCCCGGATCCGCCTCGGCCCACATCGTCGCCGCGTTCTCGAAGACGAACTCGCGGAAGTCTTCTTCCTCGATGAGCCCGTCCTCGACGAGCTCCCAGGCCTCCGCGACCGTCTCGCTCATGTCCGTCACGTCCCAATGGCCGATGTCGGAGCTGAAGATCGCGCGCATGCGCGCACCGAGCGGCAGGATGCCGCGGTCGAAGCCGACGGCGTTGATCGGATCGTCGGCCTCGCAGCCGAAACGGAAGTTGCGCTCGAAGATCGTCTTGACGTCCGCGGCCTTCTCGATGCCCGTGCCCGCGAAATCGTCGCGAAAGAGCCCGGGCCCGGAGAGATGGAGCAGACCCGCTTCGAACTCGTCGAGATGCTTCTTGAACCGCTCCGAGCCATGGCTCTCGAAGAGCTGCCGGATCAGCTTCCGGTCGATCGCGTCGGGATCGTAGGCGTGGATCCCGGGGAGCCCGCGCTTCTCGAAATGCCCGATCAGATCCGAATAGAGATTCGAGGCCCAGCCGACGCCGCCTTCGAGAAACCCGCAGCGCAGCTCCGGGAAGCGTTGCGGGACACCGTGCATCACCATCTGCCGGCAGGTCGCCTCGCCGGCGACCGCGAAGTTCCCGATGTGATTGAAGACGTAGTTCGAGGGCGAGAGCCGGCTCCCGAAGCCCATCGCGCTCGAGTGAAAGTTCGGCGCGACCCCGAGCTCGACGCATTTCGCCCAGACCGGATCGTAGTCGTAAGGGCTCTCCGGCCCGAAGGCGTCGACCCAGCGCGCACCGCGGACCTGATCCTTGCCGAGCGGCCGGTAGACCAGGCCGTTCAGCAGGACGACCTTGAGCCCGAGCACGTTGCGGCAATGTTCGAGCTCGGTGATCGCCTCGGCCGGGTCGTACATCGGGATCATCGCGGCGGGCGTCATGCGATCGGAGAAGGGGGCGAACATCTCGGCCGCGCAGCGGTTGAAGGCGCGGATCGAGGCGTTCCGGAGCTCCTTCTGATCGAGGCTCATCGCGGTGAGCCCCATCGTCGGGTAGAGGACGCAGTAGTCGATGCCGAACTCGTCGAGCCGTTCGTAGAGGAGCTTCGGGAGCATCCCCGTCGCGCGGTCGAGCGAGTTCTTCGCCGGGTAGGGCCACCAGGTCAGCTTGAAGACGCCGAGCGCGCGCTGCTCGTCGAGGGGCAGCGACTCGAGGCGGCGGCCCGCCTCCACGACGGCATCGAACTCCTCGGCGAGCTTCCGGCCGCCCTCCTCGACGAGGAAGTCGCGGACGGCGGGCAGGAACTCGATGATGTGGCCATCGGCGTCGATCACCGGATGATCGAGCCGCGCCCTAACCGCGCGCGAGCTCGCGGAATCGCCCTGGGACATCATCGCCTCCTTCCCCGCCGGCTCGTCGCCCGGCTTCTGGCCTAGCGAAGCGAATCGACCTTCACGACCCTCGTCTTCGGCTTGCCCGGCGCGGAGCTCGGGAAGAGATAGCGCCAGTACATGTGGCCCTTCGCTCGCCCTTCCGTATCCAGCCAGTTCGGGACGCCGGGATCGCGATGGGCGACGACGATCCGGTAGCTGCCGTCCTCTTCGTACTCGACCTGGTTGCGGTTCAGGGAGATGCGGCGGTTCGCATAGTCGTAGCTCTGCATGAAGGCGTTCCAGAGCACGATGTTCGCGAAGCGACACTGCGGGAAGCGGCCCGTGATGACGAGCGCCTCGTCGGGCGCGAGCTCGTAGTTGGCCGAGGCATACCAGGCGTGGGTGTTGCCGTAGGCGTTCTGGCCGGAAGCCGATTTCCACTGGCCGGCGGGGTTGAACTGGTTGGGCACGAGCGAAGTCCAGCCGAGCTGCTTCGCCATCTCGGGCGAGGTCTTGCGGAAGGTCATGGCGCTGTGTTCGCGCACGAAGTTCGCGACCCACTGCAGTCGCGCCGCGTTGCGCGCGTCGCCGCCGTTCGGCCCGAGCGGCTCGGGATCGAGGACCTCGATCGCGATCGGAATGACGCGCCCGGGAATCGTCGCGACGCTCTGGCGGGACTCGTGGTAGTGGCGCGTCGTGATCTGGCTCGAGTTCGGCCCGAGACGCAGCCAGTTGCCGGAGGCGGGCTTCGTCTGGCTCACGATGATCTCGTAGGAGCCGTCGCTGGCGATCTCCATCTCGTCGTCGCCGAGCGACGCGGAAGAGCCACGGGCGGCATGGCCCTCGGCGGAGCCGTCCTCGACGGTGAAGGACGTGAAGGTCGCGGCGCCGACGTTGCCCGTGACGCGATAGGTCTTGTCGGGGCGGATCGCGGCGAAATAGTAGAGCGAGTCGGGATTGCAGCCGAGCAGCTTGCGCGTCGGCGTGACATAGGGCTTGAAGACGGGCCGATCGAGATCGGCCTCGAGCCAGAACTCGAGCCCGGTATGCAGGATGTGGGCGATCGCGCGCTCGGCTTCGGCGAGCTCGACCGGATCGGTGAAACCGGCATCGGGCGTCAGCAGCTTCGACTCGACTTCGCGGATCACGTCGAAGATCGCGTGCATTGCCTGGCGGGAGGCCGTACCCCCCGCAGCGGATGCCGCGCCATGACTGTCGGCACGCGCAGTTCCCGCGGCGAGACCACCGAAGCTCGCGAGCCCCGTCGCCATGCCGCCCGCCACGCCCACGCTCCGGATGAATTCGCGCCGATCCATTTTCCGATCCTCCTTCGCATTCGATCTTCGATTCCGGGCCTCGATCCCGACCGCCAACGATGGACGGCCGGAGAGCGAAATTCAATGGGGTCCCGGCGCTGGGGCATGGACGGTGAGCACGGGGCACGGCGCGTATTCGACGACGCGCAGCGTCGTACTCCCGAGGAGGAAGCGGCGCAGCGGCGAGCGGACATGGGTCGCGATCGCGATCACGTCGACCGATCGCTCGGCCGCGAGCGCGAGCACGACCTCGGAGGGATCGCCGCGCTCGATGATCGCCTCGACCTGGAAGCCGCGGCGACGCAGACGCTCGACGACCGGCCGCGCCGCCGACTCGGCGAGCTCGCGGGCGTTTTCGACGAAATAAGGCGGCATCGCGTCCCCGAAGCCCGTGAACGGGACGACGCTCGCAGCGAGATGAAACGCGTGGACGAGCAGGATCCTGCTCTCCGGGCTGCGGGCCAGGAGATGGATCGCGGAGAAGAGCGCGCTCTCGGCTTCGGCGCTCAGATCGGTGGGGAAGAGCAGCGTGCCGACGGGCTCGACCGGGCGGCGATCCTCTGGATGGATCGTCAACACGGGCTGCTGCGCGGTCCGGACGACCGATTCGACGACGCTGCCGAGCAGCAGATGCTCGAAGCGCGTGTGACCCCGGGCGCCGATCGCGATCAGGTCGGCGTCGAGCGCATTCGCGCGCTCGGTGATCCGCTGCGCAGGAATGCCGTGCTCGAGATGGGTCGACACCGCGATCCCGGCGGCGCGCACGCGCTCGGCTTCGCGCTGGAGCGCATCGCGAGAGAGCTCGCTGAGGCGGTTCTCGTAGTCGGGCGGGACGACCATCATCTCGGGCGACGCGAGTGTCGGCAGATCGGGCTGGACGACGTGGACGAGCACGATCTCGCTCTCGTGTCGACGCGCGAGATCGAGCGCGCGCTCGAGGACCTGGGCGGCGGTGGGCGAGAAATCGGTCGCGACGAGGATGAGCGCGAGGGGATCGTTCGCAAAATCGACTGCAGTCGCCATGAAGGGCACCTCCTCGATTCGGGTACGGCACAGGCCGGCCCCGGGCGATCGATGCGGCGCGGCCTCTCTGGCCGCAGCCGAATCAGCGCATCCCGACCCCGAGCGTCCCCCCGCGTGCCGCACCGAAGACGCGCCGCAGGAGCGCCGTCGTCTGGGCGGCCGGATCCGCTCGAATTCGTCCTTCTTCCTCGGCGAGCCGGCCGAAGAGCGCGGCGAGCGTCTGCTCCGCGACATGGGCCTCGAGGTCGACCGATGCCGGCTTCACGAGCGGGATCCGGTCATAGGCGGCCCGCAGTTCGTCGTAGATCGCGTAGAGCCCGACCTCGCGCATGGCGCCCGCCGCGACGGGCTCGAAGCGACGCTGCAGCTCCGCGGACGTCCGTGCCTCGAAATAACGCGTCGCGGCATCGCTCTCGCCATTCAGGATCGCGAAGGCATCGGCGATCGTCATCGAGCGGATCGCGGAGGCGAAGACCGGGACCGCCTCGCCCGCGGCCGACTCCGCGGCGCGGTTCATCGCGTTCTCGAGCGCATCGACCTGACCGCCGAGCCCGACGCCGCGCAGCGTCCGAGCGAAGCGACCGAGCTCGCCCGGCAATCGAAGGCGAAGCGCAGGATTCGCTCCGAAGGCCCCGGACGCCGAGAGGCTCGCCGTCGTCCGCTCGATGCCGACGTCGAGGGCCTGTCGAAGCCCGCTCGCGACGGTCGCCTCGTCGAGCGGGCCCGTCCCGCCGATCGGAAAGCCGGAGCCGAGATCGATGCCCGCGAAGCCGGCGCAGCCGGGAATCAGCGCGAAGACGAGGAGCGAGAGCGGGACGGCGATCCGCCGGGGCTTGGCCCGACGGGAGGACGGGGCGATCATCGAGACCTCCGATGCGGACCGACTGCGCGACTCTAGCGGATGCGGACGCCGCGGAGCCCAGTGCCTGCTCGCGAGACCCGACTCCGATCATCGCCCAACGCCCGGCCGGCCGTGGTCTGACGAAGCCCGCCCCTGCGCCTTGTGGCCGCGCAGGAATCCCGGATCCTCCCGCCCCATGCAGAATCCGACCCATCCGAAGCCTGTCCGCACCGCCCTCGTGACCGGCGCCTCCTCCGGCATCGGCGAGGCCACCGCGCGCGCCCTCGCCCGCGAGGGTTATGCGCTCGCCCTGATCGCCCGCCGCAAGGATCGCCTCGACCTGCTCGTCAAGGAGATCGAAGCCCGCGGCGGCCGGGCCGTCGCGATCGCTGCGGATCTCGCCGAGGACGAAGCGACGGACCGCGCCGCCCGGGAGGCGCTCGCCTTTCTCGGCCGGATCGATCTGCTCGTCAACAACGCCGGCTACAGCCCCGGCGCCGCAATCGAACAAGTCTCGCGCCAGGATCTGCGTCACATCTTCGACGTCAACCTGCTCTCCGCGCTCCAGCTCATCGGCGCGGTGACCCCGCACATGCGTGCCCAGGGCGGCGGCCGGATCGTCAACGTCGGATCCGTCGCAGCCCTGGTTCCCGCCCCACTCGCGATTCCCTATGCCGCGACGAAGATCGGCATGCACGCGGCGACCGACGCGCTCCGCCTCGAGCTCGGCCGCTTCGGAATCGGCCTCTCGCTCGTGATACCCGGCTTCGTCGACACTGCCGTCTTCGACAACGCACGCACCGCCAGCCAGGCCCTGCGCGACGATCCGGACAATCCCTACCGCCAGACGATGTTCGACCTCGACGAGCTCGCGATGAAGAATCTCGAGAATCCCCTGTCGCCGGACGACGTCGCGCGCGTGATCGTACGCGCCGCGACCGATCGGCGACCGAAGGCGCGCTACTACGCGCCGCGCTCGACCCTCGTCCAGAAAGTCTTCCTCGGAATGCTCCCGGCGCGGGGGCTCGACGCGATCCTGCGCCGCGTCTACAAGCTGCCGCGTCCGCGACCGGCGGCTCCGCCGCCGCTCTGACGTGGCTTGACGTGGCTCGGCGATTGTTTCCGGCACGATCCCTGCTCTCAGCAGGCTCATGCCGACCCCTTCCGATTCGCACGCAGCCTTCAAGCCGCCCCACTGCCCCAATCCCGATTGCCTTTTCCATCTGGAATCAACCGCTTGGCGCTTCAAACGGGCCGGCTTCTACCACCGCGAGGCCCGCCCCCACCGCATCCAGCGCTACCGCTGTTCACACTGCCGCCGAGCCTTCAGTTCACAAACCTTCTCCCCCACCTACTGGCTCCGCCGACCCGACCTGCTCGAGCCCGTCTTCCGCGCCGAAGTCGCCGGCTCCGGCCACCGCCAGATCGCCCGCCAATTCGGCGTCGTCCACGCCACCATCCAGCGCCTCGTCGACCGACTCGGCCGACACTGTCTCCTGCTCCACGAGCAGTTCCGCCCCAGAGCGCGCGACATGCTCTCCACCGAACCCCTCAACATGGACGGCCTCGGCACCTTCGCCGGCGGCCAGTACTGGCCCCTCGAACTGACCGGCCTCATCGGCGCCGCCTCCTACTACAGCCACGACTTCGTCGTCACCGAACGCCGCCGTGGCGGAACCATGACCGAGCTGCAGA
>CAUJGH010000196.1 GCA_963169575.1 Myxococcota bacterium
TGCAGTCGAGCATGTCCTCGCGTCGCAGGCGATCGACGGCCCGGACCAGCTCGTCGGCCGAGAGCCCGAACTTCGAATGGTCGCCCGACGACTCGACCCAGCGCCCGGCGCCGACGGTCGAGAGGCGCGAGCGCAGCCCGATATGCGGCCGGATCCCGAGGTCCGCGGCGCATTTGATGACGATCTCGAGCTCGTGGAAGCGGTCGATCACGATGACGGGCGTTCGCCCGAGGCGCTGGGCGAGCAGGGCCGTCTCGATGTAGGCGCGGTCCTTGTAGCCGTTGCAGATCAGCAGGGCGTCGGGCGTCTCGAGCAGGGCGAGGGCGATCAGCAGCTCGGGCTTGCTGCCGGCCTCGAGGCCGACGCCGAAGGGCGCGCCGAACTCGACGATCTCCTCGACGACGTGGGCCTGCTGGTTGACCTTGATCGGGAAGACGCCGCGCCAGCGGCCACCGTATTCATGCTCGGCGATGGCCGTCGAGAAGCAGGTCGCGAGTCCCTCGATCCGCTTGGCGAGGATGTCCGAGAAGCGGATCAGCATCGGCCGGCGCAGGCCGCGCCGCTCGAGCTCGCCGACGAGCTTCGGCAGATCGATGCACTCGTCGCCGTTCAGGCCGCCGCGCGGATGCACGCAGACGTTGCCCTCTTCGTTGACGGAGAAGAAGCCGGCGCCCCAGTCGGTGACCTGGTAGAGCGTCTCGCTCTGGCTCGGGGACCATTCGCTCATCGAGCCCTCCGGAGAGTGGCCGCTTTGAGGCGCGGGTGAGGGGTGGGGATCGGGGGGCAACAGGGGCCGGTCAGCCGAGGCGGCTTTCTGCTTGCCGCGTGAACCGGGCGCTTTATAGCGTTTCGCCGACAAGTTTCAGCCCTCGAGCGGCTCTTCCCGCTCCGTTTTTTTCGCGAGGTCGCGCACCTTCACGACGCCCCGCGCCCGCTCCTCTTCCCCGATCAGCCAGACCTGCGAGACGCCGGCTTTGTCGGCGTCGCCGAGGACGCGCTTGAGCTTCGCCGTGCCCAGCACCAGCAGCGCGCGCCTTCCGGCCCGCCGCAGCCGCGACGCGACGGCGATCGCCGCCGGCTTCTCCGCCTCGCCGAAGGCGAAGACGACGTCCTGGACGTCCAGCGCGAGCGCCGGCCAGAGCCCCTCGTCCTCGAGCAGCTCGCCGATCACCGCGTCGCCGAACCCGAAGCCGACCGCGGGCACGGGCTTGCCGCCGAGGGTCTCCGCCAGCCGGTCGTAGCGCCCGCCGCCGGCGATCGCGCGCAGGCTGCCGGCGGCGTCGAAGGCCTCGAAGACGACGCCGGTGTAGTAGGCGAGGCCGCGGACGACCGAGGCGTCGAAGGGGACCTGATCGGCGATCCCGTAGGCGTCGAGGAGCGCGTAGAGCCGGCGCAGATCCGCCAGCGCCGCCGATCCCGGCGTCGCGAAGCGGGCCGCCTCGTCGAGCGAGCGGGCCGCCAGCATCTCGAGGACGCTCGCCGCCTCGCCCGCCGAGAGCTGGACCGCGCCCGCCGGATCGCAGAGCAGGTCGGTCACCGCCTGGGCCCCGATCTTGTCGAGCTTGTCGATGACGACGCAGAGCGCCGCGAACGCCTCGGGCCGCGTCGCCAGTACGCCGCCCCGCAGCGACTCCTCGAGCAGCGCCCGGCTGTTGAGCCGGACCTTCACCTTCCCGCGAGCGAGGCCGAGGGCATCGAGGACCGTGAAGATCGCCGAGAGCAGCTCCGCCTCCGCCTCGACCCCGGGCTCGCCCCAGACGTCCATGTTCCATTGATAATGCTCGCGCCGCCGCCCGCGCGTCATGCGCTCGTAGCGCCAGTTCTGGGTCACGGTGAACCAGCGGATCGGGAAGCGCATCGCGCCCTGGCGCGCGATCACCATGCGGGCGAGGGAGGGCGTCATCTCGGGGCGGAGCGCGAGATGCCGATCGTGGAGCTCGAAGTGGTAGAGCTGGTGGACGATCTCTTCACCGGCTTTGCGCGTAAACAGGGAGGCGTTCTCGACCATCGGGGCGTCGACTTCCTCGAAGCCGAAGCGGGCGGCCGTCTCCCGGAATTGGCCGAAGAGCCAGTTCCGCCGGCGCATGTCCTCGGGATAGAAGTCCCGGGTGCCGCGGGGGGGCTGGAGGTCGATGGGCTCGGCCGCAGCCGGGGCGGGCGCGCCTTCGCCTGGAGTGCGGGTTTCGATCGTCTTCCGGCCCTGGGTCAAAGCGGGGTCTCCTCGCGTTCGCAGCAGGGGAATACCACGATCGCGACGGGATGCGAGGGGCGGGGGCGCGGCGATCCGGCCCGAGACCAGGTGGATCCCGCCGGTCCGCCCGATCGAAAGAATCGGGAGCGCGAGCAGCCCCATCGGGGGTGCGAAGCACCGGCCGCGAGAAGGTTCCGGTTCGCTTCGGCAGGGGCCTCGGTCCGAGAAGGCGCGGTCGTCCTGCAGGCAGGGTCGTCCCTTCCTCCCACGGCCGTTTTGCTATTCGTGCTCCATGAAGCGACTCCGTCTTGCTCAGATTCGTGGCCTCGGTCCGGCGCTCCTTCTGGTCGTCGGCGCATTCGGATGCGCCGCGGGCGGTCCCCGGCCGCCGACGGCGGCAGAGATAGCCAGCCGGGATGCCCGGGTCGTCGTCGTCGCACCGCTCAACGTCGCGAGCTCCCTCCCGGTCGAGATCGAGGGGTCTTCCGAGATCGTCGCGAAGACGCTCGTCGGCTACCTCCAAGAGCATGGAAAGGAAGTCCGGATCCTCGGCTTCCGGCTCGGGCGCGAGCTCTGGGTGAACGCAACCACGCAGGTGAGCCAGACCGGGAAGAAGCGAAGCTTCGAGGCGGCCGCGAGCGTCTACGCGCGCGAAATCGCCAAGCAGGTCGACTACGACGTCCTGATCATTCCGACACTCTACATCCAGAACGTCCAGGTCCTCTCGAAATACGCACGCTGGGATGGGACGAAGGAGCCGGTCCGCATCGAAGGCAAGCAGATGCTCAAGAAGAAGGACTACGCCTTCGACTCAGCGCGGGGCGTCGTCAAGGCAGCGTCCATGATGGCCGCGGTCTTCGCGTCGGACGGTTCGGAGATCCAATCCGCGAAACGTGGACTCCAGACGATCCAGCACTTCGAGCTTTCGGGAGGAACGGGAAGAACCCGCGATCCGAGTAACTACTCCTTTTCCGTCGAGTCGAACTCGCCGCCTCTGGACGACGCCCCGAAGATCCGAGCGGGGGTCGCCGGCGTCCTGTCGCCCTTCCTGCCCGTGCTGGAGGCCGTCGAAGAGGGGGCCGAAGCGCAAGGCGCCGAGCCGGAGTGAGTCCGATCTCGCGAACGACGTCGATGGGCCCGGGAGCCGAGCGGGAGCTTCCGCCGCCGGCGAGCAGGCGAGTTCGGATCCCGTTCTTCCTCGGTTGCATCGCCTGCTTGCTCGGGGGTTGTGCCCCATCGAGTCCAGTCGTCCCGAACGTCGCACGAACGGTCGGCTCCGCGTCGTGGCAGGAGCTGCGCGCAGAGCGGTTCACCCTGCTGACGGACGGCTCGACCGTGGCGCTCGAAGCCTTCGCCGCCGACCTCGCGCGATTCATCGCCGTCGTCGACGAAGTCGCCAACCCGGCGTCTCCCAATGCGCCTGCCCGGTTCTTTCTCTTGTCCCGCGAGATCCAGAACAGCTTCCTCGAGCCCCACCAACTGGGCGTCACCTTCATCGATCTGTCCGGCTTCCACGGCTTCGTGCGTGCCGGCGAACATTCCCCGATCCATCGGCATACGCTGCTCCACGAGTTCACGCATTACCTGACACTTCGGAACAGCTCGCTCCCGTATCCGTTCTGGTACGTCGAAGGCTTCGCGGAATTTCTCGGCTCGACGCGAAGACGCGACGACACGATGGAGTTGGGCTCGGCGCCGCCCGGCCGAATCGAAGAGCTCGAATGGGTGCGGGCGCGCAAGGAGAAGTTCGAGATCGAATCGATTCTCGCCTACGAGCCGGCGTCGGGAGTCGAGCAGCCGATTCTCCAATACGCGTCGTCCTGGGCTCTGGTGCACTATCTGAATACCTCCCCCGAGCGGAAGGCACAGCTGTCCAGCTTCCTTCGCCTCCAGCTCGTGGGTCTTCCCTGGAAAGAGGCCTTCGCTGCAACCTTCCCGGAGTCGCCCGCCGCGCTCGCCGAGAAGATCGATCAGCACACGCATCGCATCGCCCAGGGGGCCCCGGATGCTCTTCTCTTTCTCGATCTGGAGCGACTGAACGTCGATACGAAATGGACGATCCGAAAGGTCGCGCGTCCCGAAGCCGACGTCCTGCTGGGCGACTTCTCGATGATCATCGAGAGCCATGCGTTCGCCGAGGCGCTGTATCGCGATGCGATCGAGGCGGACCCGAACGATCTGCGGGCGCAGGCCGCGTTGATCGACGTCCTCGCCGCGCGCGGCCGCTTCGAGCCCGCGCGGGCGGCGATGGCCCGACTCGACGTCGATGCTCTGACCGACTCGGAATCCCTCGGCCATCTCGCGTCCGCCTTCTACAGGGAAGCCGAATCAACGGCGCCTTCGGCCGCGGAGACGTCGACGTCCGAGCAGGATGCCCTCTTCGCCAAAGCGCTCGCGTTATTCGATCGAGCGACCCAGCGCAATCCGCGATCTCCCGTCGCATGGGCCGGGCTCGGTCGCAGCCGGCTCGCCCTTGGAGACGCGAAGGGCGCGATCGACGCTTTCGAGAGGGCGTCGAAGACCGGAGAACGCGACTTCGATCTGATGCTCGCCTGGGGGGTGGCCGAAGCCACAATCGGGCGAAGTGCGGAAGCTCGGGTCAGGTGGAACGTGGTCCGGAGACAGGGGAGCCAGGCACAGCGCGAGCGGGCCGCCCGCCTCATCGCCGAGCTCCCGGCCGCCGAAGGGGCGCAGCAGACGGAAAGTCCGCCTCGCTGAACTCGGCGTCGGTCCGTCGATGCGAGCCAGGCGTCTTGAATCCCATCCGCCCGCCCGTCGGACGATTCCCGGGCAGTCGCCCCGGCTCTTCATCCAACGAACGCGGATCCGTCTGCGAAATCTTGCGGGTCGATCGAGATGCCATCGGCGAGAATTCGATGTGCGTGGTCGGCTGGCCAGGGATCGCGCCCTCCAGCGAGGCAGGTCACGATGCCCCGGAGCAGCGCTGCGGTCGTATGCAATCCATCGCCGAGCTGGGCGGCACATGCGTCCGCCGGATGGACGGCGGCGAGCAAGGCGAATCGATCCCGGACAGCGGGGCCCGGCCAACTTTCGCATCAGTCTCGTCGGCGAGCTTCTGCGTCGCGCCTACCCCGGGGTCGCCGAATGCGAACAGCAGGTAGTCCTGCTCGTTCGCGCGAAGGCCGTCGAGGATCTGGACCAGACTTTCTGCGGCTAAGTCGTCGGCGTCGTCCACGGCTCGGCGAAGCAGTCGTCGGCGGACCAGCAGTCGAAGTCTTCGGTCTGAGCGTGCGGCATGGGCGAGCTCCTGGGCGCGAACTCGAAAAGCGCGACGACTACGTCCCAGGGCTCCAGCCTGCGAGCTTCTCGAGCACGTTCCAGTCGATTTCGTCGATCCGGCCGCTCGGATTCACCGGCTGCACGCAAACGTGGGATGCGCCGGCGTCGAAATGTTGCTGGAGGCGCTCCTTTATGGCGTCGAGATCGCCCCAGGCGAAGGTCGTGTCGATGAACTCGTCCGAGCCGCCGTCCTGGAAATCCGCCTCGGTCAGACCCATGCGCAGCCAGTTGTTCCGATAGTTCGGCAGATTGATGTAGGTCTGGGCAACGGCGCGCGCCGATCGTCGCGCCTTGCCCGCGTCGGTCTCCAGAAGGATCTTCTGCTCGACGCAGAGCATCTTGCCGGGGCCGAGGATCTCGCGCGCCGCCCGGGTATGAGCCGGCGAGCTGAAATAGGGATGCGCACCGTCACAGGGCGTGCGGGCGACCTTCAACATCTGCGGTCCCAGCGCGGCGATGACGGTCTTCGGTTCGATCTCGCGACCGGCGCCCACGTAGGGCGCCTGCGCCATCTTCTCCAGATAAGTGCGCATGGTCGATGCCGGTGGCCCGTACTGCAGCCCGCGCACCCCCTCGACGAGCGGTCGATGCGATACGCCGAGCCCGAGCAGGAATCGATCCCCGGATTGTTCGGCGAGCGTCTTCTGCGCAGCCAGCGTGACGCCCGGCTCGCGGTTGTAGATGTTGGCGATGCCGGTCGCGACGACGAGCGTGCGGGTATTGGCCAGGAGCCAGCTCGCATGCACGAAGGGATCTCGTCCGACGGTCTCGGGAATCCAGAGCGCCGAATAACCCAGCGATTCGATCCGTTTCGCCGCCGCTGCGGTCGCTGAAGCGGCGGCGCCATCGAGGAAGCACCAAACGCCCAATTTTCCGAGTTGCATGAGATTCCTCACCAGGTCCTGTCAGGTACGAATTGCGGACGGAAGAAGCTCATCACGGCATCGATCGCTTTCGTCAGGAGGCGTCGTTCCAGGGATCGACGACATGGGGAGCCAGGCTGGCCCATTGATCGCCGTCGTCTGCCTGGGCGAGCTGGATCAGATTTCCTTCCGTGTCTGCGAACAAGAACATGCGGTTGATCCCGCCCCTGTGCGCGCTCCAGGGGGCAGCCGTCGTGGTCTCGAAGCCCGCGCCCTTGACCTTCTCGAACCAATGGTCGATGTCGTCGACGGCGAACCCCGATTCATGAACACCCGTGTTCGAGTATCGCAGCTGCTCCGGCGGCGTCAGGTCGATGGTTTCGGGGCTGTTGAGCTCGATGCTCGCGCCTTCGGGATCGATGATCATGACGACGACGTTATTTCTGGAGTGCCTGCGCTCCTTGCGTCATGAGCTCGGCTGCGGACGATCGGGGCATCGAATTCAGGGCCTGGAAGGTCGCTTCGAGATGGGCCGGAACGCGCACCGGACCGTTCGCGAGCTCGTCGAGACCGAGCTGCGCGATGTCGTCCGGGTCCGCCGCCGGCATCTCCGGATGGTCGAGCGCGAGACCGGCGCGCTCCATGAACGGTGTCCGGGTCGTGCCGATCACGAGTGCGAGAACGTCGACGCCGCAGGGCTTGAGGGCGGCCCAGAGGGCTTCGCTGAACACCTGCGTGAACGCCTTCGCGCCCGAGTAGACCGCCGTCGCGGCGCCGCCCGCGCAGCCCGACAGGGAGCCGACGAGCAGGATGCCTCCGCGACCGCGTGCGCGAAGCCCGCTTCCGAAGTGATGGCAGAGGGCGACCTGGCCGATGGCGTTGAGGCGGAGCGTGTGGAGGGCGTCCTCGAGCGGTGAGTCGAGAAAGGGCTGGGGCGGGGCCGAGCCCGCGTTGTAGATCAGCAGCCCGACGTCGAGATCGCGGGTCTGCTGCCGGACCTGCTCGAGCATGTCCGGAGCGGTGACGTCGAGCGAGGCCGCGCGTACCTCGATCCCGGTCTCGGCGCGCAGCTCCTCGGCCAGCTCGGCGAGGGGGCCCGGCTTGCGCGCCAGGAGCACGAGATTGAGGCCCTGCTTCGCGAGCTTGCGCGCGAAGCTCGCGCCCACGCCCTCCGATCCGCCGACGATGACGGCCCACGGGCCGTAGCGTTTCTTGAACATGGGATCTCCTTCGCGATCAAGCGCGTGCGGGCCCGCGCGAATCGGCATTCCGCGAGCGATCCGCCGTCGACGAAGCCGGGTCGCCGACGCGTGGGAGGCAGACGAAGACCGGAATGTCCCTCGTCGTCCAGCTCTGGTAGTCGCCATAGGACGGATAGGCCTCGACGCAGAGGGGCCAGATCCGCTTCTTCTCTTCGGGGCTCGCCATCTGGGCGATCAACTTCATCCGTCGACCTCGGACGTGGACATCGATCTCGGGATTGGCCCGCAGGTTGAAATACCAGGAGGGGTTCGTGTCGGCTCCGCCTCGCGACGCCACGAGCAGGACGCCGTCCTCGTAGGCCACGTACATCAGGGGCCATTTGAAGATCTTCCCGCTTCGCGCCCCCTTCATCGTCACGACGCAGATCGGCGAGCCTTCGATCGTGTTCATGAGACGTCCGCCGGAGAGGTCGTAAACGACGCGCTGCGTCTTCACGATCAGGCCCGGGACCCAGGGCGCGTTCTTCGAGAGCCAGATCAGCAGATGGGAGGTCTTCATCTCTCTCTTTCGAGGTCTTTGCGACTCTTTGATGTCGATTGCGGCCGTTCGAGACCGCGAGCCGGGGGGCCGATCAGAACGTGACGGGAAGCCGGTTCGGGCCCCGTAGCGATCCGCCTTGTACCTGAACGCCCGGGTCGGCCTCGAGTCGCACGGCGGGCAGACGGTCGAGGATCACGTCGAGTGCAGTCGCCATCACCGATCGGGCGAAATGCGAGCCGACGCAGTAGTGCAAGCCGTTTCCGAACGTGAGCGGCGGGATGGGACAGATCCGGTCGATGTCGAACACGTCCCCCTCGTCGAAGTAGGCGGGATCCCGATTGGCGCAGCTGACGCCGAACAGCATCGAGCCCGCGTCGACCCGATGGCCCCGCCACTCGATCGTCTTCGGGTTGATGCGCGGCTGGAGCGTGACCGGAGGATCCCATCGAAGGACTTCCTCGATGGCCTTCGCGCGGTCGGCCGGGACGTCGCGCACGCGTCGCAGCGTTTCGGGCCGGGCCAGCAATGCGTGGAGCAGGTTGCCGTTCGCGAGATAGGTCGTGTCGGAGCCGGCCGGGAAGAGGAGCTTCACGAAGCCCAGGATCTCTCCGTCCGAGAGCCGCGTACCCTCGACTTCGACCTCGATCAGCTCGGTCAGGACGTCGTCTTGCGGGGCTCCTCGTCTCGATTCGATCTCGGCGAGCAGGATCGCGTCGAATTCCCGCTTGGCGCGCAGGGCGCGTTCGGGATTCTGTGCGTAACCGAAGAAGTCCTGGACCCAGCCATGGAGCTTGTCGTGGTAGGCGCTCGGGATGCCGAGGAGCCGGGACATGATCGTGAAGGAGAAGCGGGCCGTGAAGTCGTGCACCAGGTCCGCGCTGCCCTTTCCCTCGAAGTCGTCGACGAGCGCGTGGGCCACTTCCGAGAAGAGCGATTGCTTCATCGTCCGCACGGCGGACGGCTTCAGGGTCTGCGCGATCAGCCTTCGCTTCACGCGGTGTTCCTGGCCCGTCATGCTCAGGAGGTTCGGGCCCGTGACGGGGACGGTATTCGGCTCCTGGAACGCGCGGCTCGGAAACGCTTCGTCGTCGCGAAATGCGGCGCGGACGTCGTCGTAGCGCGTGATCAGCGTGGCCGGCTGGCCGTAGAAGCGGGCGCGAGCGAAGCGTGTCGTCTCCCGAATCTCCCGCAGGATCGCGTGCAGGTCGGGGAGAGGATCCGATCCGAAGTCGAAATCGAACTCAGGTTCGTTCAAGGCGATCTCCTCCGGTCGGGGCACGGCCCGCCGCCTTCGCGCGAACGCGATCGAGCGTCCAAGCGACGAGGTCCGCGAAGAATTCATCGTCGCCGTAGCTCACCAGAGCGGATTCGATGGGCTTCCAGCGCGCCCGATCGACTTCGCTCGCGCTCTCGAGAAGCGCCTTGGTCAGCGCGGCGCCATGAGGCAGGGGGGCCAGTGCATGTCCGATCAAGACCCCCGTCGTCACGTCGGCAATCAGGACCAGCTCGCGCGCGACCTCGTCGGTGCGAAATCCCGCTTGCTCGAGGGAGCGAACGAGCGCCTCGAGCGCGGCGAGGAATCCGGGCGCGAGCTGGTCGGAAGATCCGAGAAACGAGCCGACCCAGGGATGTCGAAGCCAGGCCTCGCGGAGCCTGTGCATCCAGGCCGCGATCGCCTCGTCCCACGGCCGATCGGGATCTCGAGCGATGGCCAGCTCGGCAAATACATGAGCGACCAGCGCGCTCTCGAGATCGCGGCGATCGCTGACGACGCGGTACAGCGCCATCGGCGTCACCCCCAGCCGCGCGGCCAGCGCCGCCATGCTGAGCGCTCGAGGACCCTGCTCGTCGAGGAGCTCGACGGCGACGGCGAGGACGCTCTCGCGATCGAAGCGGGTGGGCCGGCCGGGGCGGCGGATGGGTTGATCTGAAGCCATGGCCAGCGTCCGTGATGGGAAAGGAGAGGATTCTGTATAGCGTATATATATTAAATAGAGTTTCGAGAGCAAGCTTTGAGTAGCGCCCATGGCGCTCATGGGCTCACAGCAACCGGGTCGCGATGCCTGACTCGTTACCCACGGTGAAACGAGTCCATGGCGGGAGATCCCATGCTGCACCGAACGCTCTCGGCCGGTCTGCTGCTCGCTTCGCTCCTGTTCGCTTCGACGAACGCGATCGCCGAGCCGACCGTCTACTTCTCGAGCCTCGACTCGATCGAGTCCGCGCCGGCGTCCGGCGGTTCGGTGACGACGGTCGTTCCGGCGCTCGAGAACGTCCGGCGTCTCGCGATCGCAGGCGAAAAGGTCCACTGGGTCCGCACGTTTCCATCGGCCATCCTGGGTGCCGATCTCTTCGCCGCCGTCGACGCGATCTGGTCCGCCGATCTCGACGGGACGAACCCCGTCGTGATCTTGAACGACGCGAACGCGGTGAACGCCGATGCGATCGAGTTCGATCCGGGGAGCGGGCGGCTCTACTTCCAGTCGACTCCCGGTGTCGTTCGCAGCATGAATCCGGACGGAAGCGACCTGCAGCCGGTCAGCCAGTCGACGAACACGACGATCAGCTTTCGCGGCGTCGCCGTCCATGAAGGGGCGGCGCCGTCGGCGGTGCCATCGATGCGTGGGCCGGCGTTGATCCTGCTCGCTGGCCTGCTCGTCGCGAGCGCGGCGTTCGAACGGCTGCGATTCGAGAGGCGAGGCACCGTCTGAACGATCCGCGCATCGCGGATGGGCTCGCGGCCGCAGTCGCGCGTTCTTCCAAGTCGGGCCGCCTCGGCGAGCGGATGCCCCGGTACTCAGTCCGTCAACTCCCGAGGGTCCATCGGAACCCCATCGACGAGAATTCGATGGGCGTAGCCGGCCGGCCAGGGATCGCGCCCTCCAGCGAGGCAGGTCACGATGCCCCGCAGCAGCGCCGCGGTCGTCTGCAATCCGTCGCCGAGCTGGACGGCGCAGGCATCCTCGGGATACACCGCGGCGAGCACGGCGAACCGGTCCCGGATCCGCGCCGCTCGATCCTCTTCGCCCTCGGCAGCCCCGGCGAGCTTGTGCAGCACGCCGACGCCCTGATCGCCGAAGACGAAGAGCACGAAATCGCGCTCGTTCGCGCGAATCGCCTCGAGGATCCGGAGCAGATGTTCCGCCGCCTGCTGGCTCGCCGCTTCGTATCGGCGTGCGAAGCGCTCGAGCGCGGCCGGTGAGGATCGAAGGCGCGCCTGCGAGGGCGCGTGCAGGGGCGGCTTGAGATGCGCGACGGTGAGTCGCGGTCCGCCGCTGGGTCCGTCTGCGCGGATCACCTCGATCAGTCGCTCGGCCGGCGGAGCGTCGGCCCGGCGCGGCTCGGGAAAGAGCGGCGAGCGCCGAAGCAGACAAGCGCCGAAGAAGACAAAGGGGCGGATCGGCGGCGGGGCGACGTCGCGATCCTTGCAGATCGAATAGGGCTGGTGGACGACGTAGCGATCGATCCCGTCGCCCTTCACGCTGCCGAACTTGAAGTCCTCGGTCAGCGTCGTGATCTGGTAGCCGCTGCGCCGGAAGAGATCGAAGAGCGGGCTTTCGTGGTTGCCGGAGAACTGCGCTCCGCGCGCTCGATCCGGGATGGCCGCGACGGACTCGCGCGTCATGCCGAGCAGCAGGTCCCAGGCGTTCCTCGTCGGGATCGCCTCGCTGAAGACGCCGGGAAACGCGCGAAAGCCGCCGATCGCGAACGCGTCTTCGAGCGCGGATCCCGAGAGCCCGAGCGAGCGTTGGAGGACGGTCCCGGGCGACGCGCCCAGGAAGCCGATCAGATAGACGTCTGGATGCGCGGTGAAGCGGATATCGGCGAGATCCGGCGCGCGCGCCGGCTCCGCGGCGTGCGGCTCCGCGTGCGACCCCACACTCGCACCCGAGCCGGCGCCTACGCCCATACCCGCGCCCGGGAGATGCACGCCCGACCAAAGCTCGGCGACGAGTGCAGCGGCGACCGCGGCCATCGCGGGGATGCGCGACGGGACCCGGCGCGCGAGTTGCAGAGCGATGCCCGCGACCAGCCCCGCCCAGCCCGACAACGCGATCAGGATCGCCAGCCCGTCGGCGATCGGCAGGCCACCGCGCAGTCGCGCCGACGCCCAGGCGAGACAGCCGAGGCCGAGCAGCAAGACCGCCCCGCCCGCGCGCCATGCGACCTTCCCGGGCGCGCCCGCCTCGCTCACTGCACGGGCTCGGGCGCGCCGCCGGCGCGCCGCGCATCCGCCAATGCGGCTTCAAGCTCCGGATCGTCGGCGCGCAAGGCATACCGGCGGGCGAGCGCGCGCAGGATCGCGGCGTCGGCGGCGACGTGCGGCTCGAGCACGGCGCGGCGTGCGACCTTGCCCGACAGGATCGAGCCCCGGAAATGGTGCAGATGGCGCTGCGAGAGACCGATCCCCACCAGCACGTACTCGGCCTCTGGTCCGTGCTCGGCGATGGCGATCAGCAGGGCGACGATCCCGGTCGAAGGGCGGTATTTCCCCAGCGACTCGCCGCGCGCGAGTCGCAGGCGATGCAGGGCGACGTGCAGCGCGTCGCGCAACACGACCGAAAGGGGTTGATCGAGCAGGGCCCGCGTGACGAGCGGATGGGCGAGGCCGCTGAAGCGGGTCTGCGCGTCGATCCGGTCGGCCGGCGGGAGACATTCGATCGGACTGGCATAGCCCGAATTCCGCAGCCAGCCGGCCAGCTCGTTGCCGAGCCCCGGATGATCGGCCGACTCGACGAGGATCAACCGGTCCGGCCGCGCCGCACGGATGATCGCGCCCTTCTCGGCGTAGAGATCGGCGTGGGCCTGCCGCGCACTGTCGCGGCATTTGCGCAGCACGACGGCGCTGACGACGTTGATGCGGGATTCGAAGCGTTCGATCGCATCGCCGTACGAGCCGATTGCCGCGTTCGCGAAGTAGGCCGTGCCGCCCTGCGGCAAACGCGCGCCCGGCTTCGACCCGAGGATCACGGCGGTCTTCAACTCAGGCTTCCCGTCCGGCGCCGGGCGCCGGAGTCAGCAGGTGTTGCGCGAGGAATGCGCCGAGCTCGCCGCGCAGCTGCAGATGATGCAGCAGCGCATGATGGGCGAAGCGCTCTTCCGGGGAGATGCGCGCGGCGGGCAGGCGCGCGGCCAGGGCCTCCGCGCCGCGACGATCCCGGGCGATCGGGGCCGAGTAGGCGATGACGACGCCGCGCCCCGTCGCGTCGCCGGCGTGTCCGCCCGCGCCCAGCGCATCGTCGAGGGCGCCGGCGAGCCGGGGATGGTTCGCCGGATCGTCCGCACCGCAGAGCAGCGTCCGCGCCCAGCCATTGCGCAGGCTCGCGATCAGCGCGGGCACGGCGCCGGCGCTGGTCCCGAGCGCCACGACCTCGCGGTGTGCGCGGACCTCCGGCGAGACGGCGAGGGCATCCGCGACCCGCTCGATCGAGCTTCCGAGCCCCGGGATGCCGTCCTCGAAATGATTCCGGAAGGGATCGCGCAGCAGGAGCAGTGCATGCCGGCGCGGATCGAGGGCGCAGAGCAGCTGATAGGTAGGGGCGGTCAGGCGCATCGCCCGGCTGGCGAACCCGACAATCAGCGTCGTCGCCGCCGGATCGGCGTGCGGCCCCGAAAAGAGAAAGGCATGAGCA
>CAUJGH010000197.1 GCA_963169575.1 Myxococcota bacterium
AGCGCGTCGCAGGTCGCCGCTGCGCGCCGGGCTTGATCGGCGTCCCCGCAGCCGCTCGAAAGGGCGCCGACGAGCAAGGTGCAGAGAGCGAGCAGCCGCCTCATCGACGCGCCCTCAGCCGGCCTTCGAGGGCGATACGGCCGTCGCTCCCCGTCCGGCCGCGGAGCTCGAGTCGCGAGTAGAGCGCGGCGAGGCTCGCCCCGGAAGGGCCGGCGCTCGCGGCATCGAGGGCGTGCACGCGATCGAAGTCGACGACGACCCCGCTGGCGACGGCCGGATCCGCCGCGTCGTCCGGTGCGACGGAGCGCGCGGCGGCGAGCGCCGCCTCGACGGCCTCTGCGCGATAGCCGAGCAGCAGGGCCTCGTCGGTGACGAC
Source organism: Myxococcota bacterium (assembly GCA_963169575.1). GTDB lineage: Bacteria > Myxococcota_A > UBA9160 > UBA9160 > UBA4427 > UBA4427. Next base: position 377 of record CAUJGH010000197.1, read on the forward strand.
CCAGCACGGCGCGAACTCCGGCAGGATCGGAACGTCGGCATAGCATCCGCCGCTGCGCGGGCCGCTGGCGAGCGCGAAGCTGCGGGGTGAGCGCACGAGACCCCAGGTCCGCTCGAGCTGGTCGAGGGCCTCGCCGAGGGCGGACTCGATCGGGGCGGCGGCGCGGTGGTGCAGGGCGAGGACGGCGAGCGGAACGGCGCCGCCGGGGGCCGGTGGGACGAATCCGAGCTCGAGCGTTCCTTCGAGCAGCGCGCCTTCGAGCAGCCGGCCCTTCAGCGCGAAGAGCCGATCGCCCTGGCTGCCCTGTGGAATCAGCTCTGCCAGGCGCAAGCCGTTCGCGGGACGCAGGCGGAGGTGGACGAGACTGGCCGCGCGGCCGATCGCCGGCGGGCCGGGCGCCTCCGCGGCGGGGACGAGCAGGGCAGCGGGACCGTCGCCGTCCGGTTCTTCCAGGAATCCGTCGACGGCGAGTCCGCCGGCGTCGTCGACGGCGATGCGCACGACGAGTCGACCGGCTTCGCCGATCGGCCATTGCAGCAGGCCCGCATGGGCGCCGCGCTCGGTCTCGAGCAACGCGGCCAGTGCCGGGTCGAGGGGGCGATCGCCGCGGCACACGAGGCGATCGAGCTGGGCGGCGATGGACGCGGCAGGGAGAGCGAAATGGCCAGCGACCTCGGGACAGTCGCGCAGGCGCTGGACGAGCTGCTGCGCCGCGGCTCCCGCCGGCGTGCCCGCCAGGCCAGCGACGCGCGTGAGGAGCCTTGCGAGTGCCGCACCGTCGATGAGCACCGCGGGCTCGCGGCGCAGCGGGTCGCGCAGCGCATCCGTCCGGCAGCCCGGCAGCGCGGCGATCGCCGCCGCCAGCAGGGATACGGCGAGGAGGCCGAAGCCGACGCCGATGCGGGCGCGGCGCGATCGGCGATCCATCGGCGGCGACTCGGGCAGGCGAAGAAACATGGGACTCCTGCAGCGAACCGCGCGGCCCGCCCTGGCGCAGGACATCGGCAGGGAGGGCGCAGAAGCTGAGGTCCGATCACGCCGGAGCGGCGGGAAGCTCGAGCACGAAACGCGTGCCACGACCCGCGTGCGGCTCGCAGACGACGCTCCCTCCGTGGTGTTCCGCGATCTGCCGGACGAGGGCCAGCCCGAGGCCGATCCCTCCGCGCGCGGAGGATGCGCCCGGCGGCCGGTAGAAGGGCTCGAAGATCCGCTCGCGCTCGCTCTCGGGGACACCGGGGCCGTGGTCGACGACGACGATCCGCAGGCGGCCCGGCGCCCGGCCCTCGCCGAGCTCGATTCCGATCGGCGGCTCGCCATGGCGCACCGCGTTCTCGATCAGGTTGCGCAGCGCGCGGCGCAGCAGTCGGGGATCGCCGAGCGCGAGGCCGGCGGTGTTCCCGCCGACGACGTCGATCTCGACATCGGCGATGCGCGCGGCCTCCTCGGCTGCGAGCGCGAGGCAATCGACGATCTCGCGTTCGAGTGGGCGCTCCGGGGCGTCGAGTCGACTGGCGACGAGCAGCTCGCCGATCAGTCCATCGAGCTCCTGAAGATCCCGCTCTGCGCGTTCGATCAGCGCGGGGCGGGGGCCTTCACGCAGGAGCTCGAGGGCGGCGCGCACGCGGGCGAGCGGGGTGCGCAGCTCATGGGAGGTATTCGCGAGCAGTCGCGTCTTGTCGGCGACGAGTCTTTCGATCCGCTCGGCCGTCGCATTGAACGCGAGCGCGAGGCGCGCGATCTCGTCGTGGCCTTCGACCGGGACGCGCAGCGCGAGGCGTCCCTCGCCGAAGGCATCGACATGGCGCTTCAGCGTCTCGAGCCGCCGCGCGAGTCGCCGCGCGATCGGAAAGGCGACGACGCCGGTCGCGACGGCGAGCAGTCCGATGGCGAGCAGGACGGAGCGGCCGAGGCGCCGCGGCGGATCGCCGCGGGCGACGATCCAGCGGCCGTCTGCGAGGGCGAGGGCGACGGTGTGGTGGCCGCGGCCGTGCTCGCCGAGAAAGCGGCTCCCGGAAGCGCGGGGCGGGGGCGGGAGCGGGCGGCCGATGCGCGCGAGGGGCACGCCATCGGCGCCGTAGATCGTCAGGTCGAGCTGGAAGGGCGTCGCGATCGCTCGCGCCCAGTCGTCGAGGCGATCTGGCGGGGTGCCCGGTGGCGGGATCGAGGCACTCGCGAATTCGGTGAGCGGCGCGAGCCAGCGCTGATCGTGATCGCCCCGATCCATCTGCCACATCACTGCGCCGACCAACAAGGCATGGAGCGCGAGAATGCAGACGAGAGCGAAGTAGATGTGGAGATAGAGCTTTCTCATCAGCGATCGAGGTCCCCGTCCTGGCTGCGGGCGAAGACGTAGCCCGCGCCGCGGATCGTGATGAGCCGCCGCGGATGGCGGGGATCGTCCTCGATCGCGGCGCGGATGCGCGAGACGTGGTTGTCGATGCTGCGATCGAAGGCTTCGAGGGCATGCCCGCGCAGTCGCTGCATCAGCTGGTCGCGCGAGAGCACCCGGCCCGCGTTCTCGGCGAGCACGCAGAGCAGCTCGAATTGATGGCTCGTGATCGGCCGGATCTCGCCCGCTACGGCGACGACGCGGGCCGCGCGGTCGATCTCGAGCCGGCCGAAACGCAGCGGCGCGCTCGGAGGCTCGCTTTCCGGACGCGCTCGCCGCAGGATCGCGCGCAGCCGCGCGAGCAGCTCGTGCAGGCTGAAAGGTTTCGGCAGATAGTCGTCGGCGCCCAGCTCGAGGCCGACGATCCGATCCGTCTCCTCGCCCCGCGCGGTCAGCATCAGGATCGGGACGTTCGAATCGGCTCGGATCCGGCGACAGACCTCGAAGCCGTCGAGATCCGGCAGCATGACGTCGAGGATCACCGCATCGACGTCGCCG
>CAUJGH010000198.1 GCA_963169575.1 Myxococcota bacterium
GTCGAGCTGATAGGGCCAGGGATGCTCGTGGGGATCGCCGTGCTGGACACCGGTCCAGACGAGATAGAACGGCGCCGGATCGATCTGCCGGCGATCGATCGGCGAGAAGGCCGGAATTCCGCGGCCTTGCGCGTCCGTTCCCGCCTCGAGGCCCGGCTCGCCGAATGCGAGGAATGCGTTCGCATCGACGACGAGCGCGCCCGACGCCGGTCGCGTGTAGCCGTCTCGCGCGCGCAGGAGCAGGCTCTCCTGCGCGAGCGACGCGGCGCCGCCCCGCTCCTCGAAGCCCTGATCGAGCACGCAGCGAAAGGGCAGCGCGCGGTAGCGCATGCGCCGCGCGTGATAGGGATCGTCGACCTCGACGATGCGCTCGCCGCAGGCGGCCACGAGGCTCTCCAACGCGAGCCTCCGCTGCGGCTGCGAGCGCCCGGCGAAGGTCAGGACGCGGGTCGGCGCTTCGGCCGGCGGGCTGCCGGCTCGCCCGTCGCGGGGTTCCGAGAGGAACGCGACGAAAAGGGCCAGAATCCACGGCGCCGTACGCAGCCTCCGACGCCTCCGACCGGCCCGCCCCGGACCGGGAAGACGCGACGGATGAAGGACGAGCGAGGCGCAGACTCTCGACATGGGTCGCGGAACATATCGGATCGGGACGCTTGAATGGAATGGCTCCCGCCGCTATTCCGTCGCGGGCACCCGCACGGAGGAATCGCGGTGGATTCGAAGCGAGCCATCGCCGGCCTTCCGCTCTGGCTCGCATTCGCGCAAAGCCCCGGCCGTGCGATCGCCTGGACCCTCGCGGCCGAGCTGTTCGTCATCGTCGGTGCGCTCGCCCTCCACGGAACCGCCGAGCTCGGATGGCGCGCCGTCACGCGGACGACGGTGCAGGTCGCCTTCCCACTCTTTCTGGTCGCCTTTCTGGCGGCTCCGATCGCACGACTCTGGCCAGGCCCCGGATCGCGGGCCCTGCTCGTCCGCCGCCGGGCCCTGGGGCTCGCCTTTGCCGCTGCCCTGCTCGTCCACGGCCTCGCGATCCTTCACCTCGCCGCCCGCGTCCCCGGCACGCTCTCCCTCGAGCTCGAAGGTGTCGTCGGCGGCCTCGGATTCCTGTTCGTCGCCGCGATGGCGGCGACCTCGAACGATGCGGCCCAGCGGGCGCTCGGCGTGCGCGCATGGCGGGGCCTGCACGGAATCGGTCAGGCCCTGCTCTTCGTGATCTTCTCGGCGAGCTACGCCGGTCGCTTCGCCGAGAATCCGCGTTATGCGCCGGGCGTACTGCTGCTCGGCGTCGCGCTCGCGCTCCGGATCGCCGCCTCTCTTCAGGCTCGGAGCTTGCGGAGCAGGACGCTGCCGATCGAATAGCCCGCGCCGAACGAACAAAGCACCGCACATTCGCCGACGTCGATCCCGCCGCGGTGTCGATGAAAGGCGATCACGGATCCCGCAGAGCTCGTGTTGGCATATTCGTCGAGGATGACCGGCGCCTCCTCGGGCAGTGCATCGCGCCCGAGGAGCGTCTTCGCGATCGCCCGGTTCATGCCCAGATTCGCCTGATGCAGCCAGAGCCGCCGCACCCGATCGATTGGAATGCCTGCGTCGGCGAGGTGCTTGCGCAGATGCTCGGCGACCATCGGGCTGACCTCGGTCGCGACCTGACGACCGTTCTGACGGAAGAGCAGCTCGTGCGGCGCGCGCGCCGGCTCCTCGCAGGGATTGAGGAAGCCCGCGTCGTTGCGGATGTTGTTCGAGAATCGCGTCACGAGACGGGTATCGAGGATCTCCCAGGCTTCGCCGACTGCCGGCTCGTCGCCTTCGTCCTCGCGCTCGAGGACGATCGCCGTGCAGGCGTCGCCGAAGATGAAATGGAACTCCCGCAGCTCGAAGTTCGTATGCCCCGAGGTCAGCTCCGGGTTCAGGACGAGGGCGCGCCGTGCGTGGCCGCCGCGCAGCGCGTCGACGACGTTCTGGAGCGCGAAGGTCGCCGAGGAGCAGGCGACGTTCATGTCGAAGGCGAAGCCGCCGGCTCCGAGCGCCGCCTGGACCTCGATCGCGATCGCCGGATACGGCCGCTGCAGATTCGAGCAGCCGACCACGATCGCATCGATCTCGTCCCCGCTCCGGCCCGCCTGCGCGAGCGCTTCGCGGGCAGCCGAAAGGCAGATCTCTGCCTGCAGCGAGAGTTCCTCCTCGCCGCGGCGGCGGATCCGGGGGCGCAGGCGCGTCGGATCGAGAACGCCCTGCTTGTCGATGACGTAGCGGTGGCCCACTCCCGAGGCCCGAACGATGAACTTCGCCGACGGCAGGTCGCGGGCCGCGAGCTCGCCGCGCGCGATGGCGCCGGCGTTCGCCTCGTTCCAGTGCAGCGTCGCCGTCGTCAGCGACTCGACGAGCTCGTCGTTGGTCACGCCGCCCTCCGGCGTGAAGAGCCCCGTTCCGCGGACGACGACTCGGCTCATGGAAACTCCTTCACGGTCGGGTCGGCGCGGGGCCGGTGGGCGGCGCGAGACCGCGCGCCGGAGCGCGCACGTGGGCGATGGCGGGGCCGTCCCGGAAGCGGGTCGCCGCCGCATGATCGACGAGGCCGGCTGCGACGTGTTCGAGCCGGAGCGGCGGTCCCGCCTCGTTGACCCGGAGCGAGCTCTCGAGGGGCACTGTGGCAGGCGCGGCGATGCGCTTCTCGTCGAGCAGTGTCCCGTTGCGGCTGCCGAGATCTTCGACCATCCAGACACCGGCCTCGGGATAGACCCGTGCGTGCTTGCGCGAGACGAGCGGATCGTAGAAGCGGACGCGACATTCAGGCCCGCGACCGATGAAGAACGCCTCTCGGAACATCACGGCGCCCTGCCCCCCGACGTCCGTCCAGTAGACGACGACCGCGCCGGCCCGTTCATCGGCGCCGAGCGCCGTCGGCATCGTCGCGAGCGTGTCGGCGTCGCCCACGCCCAGCGTCGGCTGGTCCCTGGAATCCCGCACGATCCCCGAGCGACTCACGTCGAAATACCAGGCGAGTCCGACGACGACGGGCAGCAGTACGATGGAGGCGATCAGGATGGAGCGGACGATCTCGGGCGGGAGTCCGAGGGCGGGCGCGACCTGGACCGCACCCTGCGACAGCCCCCAGACCGCCACGACGTAGACGCCCGTCGTCCGGAACACGCGCCGGCGATTCGCTTCTTCGATGAATTCCCTGAGTCCCCGGCCCAATGGCGGCTCCCCGTGCCCGAAGCGATCATGCGTTCGGAATAACGGCGCGAGTCTATCAACAGCCCGTTCGCAGCCACACCCTCGACCCGTCGCTGCGATCCGGAGGCCGGACGGCAGGAATCAGCCCATCTCGCCCCGCAGCCCCGCGATCGCCGACCGTGCGGGCGCCGTCACGGCCGTCGCCGCGCCGACGATCGCCGTGACGGCGAACGCGGCGAAGGCGAGCCCTGCGAGATCCAGCAGCGGCGGATCGAAGGGCAGCTCGAAGACCCACCAGACGAGCGCCGACGCGGCGACCAGGGCCGCGATCGCGCCGACGACGGCGGCGAGTGCGGCCAGGGCGACGACCTCCGCGGCGGCGATCCGCCGCAGCAGCGACCGCGAGGCCCCGAGCACCCGCAACAGGGTCGCCTCCCGCGCCCGCTCCCGCCGCGCGGCGAGCGATGC
>CAUJGH010000199.1 GCA_963169575.1 Myxococcota bacterium
CTGCGGCATGGCGCTCGAGCGGCGGGTGGCGAGCGCCGAGCCGGAGCCGGACGGGGAGCTCGCCGACATGACGCGGCGATTCTGGGCGAGCTTCGCGCTCGCGCTGCCCGTCTTCGCGCTCGCGATGGGGGAGATGATCCCGGGCGATCCGCTCGGCTCGCGTGATTCGCCGCGCATGTTTGCCGGATTGCAGTTCCTGCTCGCCACGCCGGTCGTGCTCTGGGGCGGCTGGCCCTTCTTCGTCCGGGGCGCGCGCTCGCTGCGCAGCGGCCATCTCAACATGTTCACGCTGATCGCCCTCGGCACCGGCGTCGCCTGGGCCTTCAGCACGCTCGCGCTGCTGGCGCCCGGTCTCTTTCCGGCGGCGTTCCGCGGCCACCATGGGCAGGTCGCCGTCTATTTCGAGGCGGCCGCCGTGATCGTGACGCTCGTCCTGCTCGGACAGGTGCTCGAGCTGCGCGCGCGGGGTGCGACGGGGGCTGCGATCCGAGCGCTGCTCGGACTCGCGCCGAAGACGGCGCGTCGCATCGAGGCCTCGGGCGAGGAGGTCGACGTTCCGCTGGAGGCGGTCCGCGTCGGGGATCGGCTGCGCGTTCGGCCGGGCGAGAAGGTGCCCGTCGACGGGCGCATCGTCGATGGCCGCAGCACGGTCGACGAATCGATGATCACGGGCGAGCCGATGCCGGTCGCGAAATCCGCCGGCGATCCGATCACGGGCGCGACGCTCAACGGCAGCGGCGGCCTCGTGATCGAAGCCGAGCGCGTCGGCAGCGAGACGCTGCTCGCCCGCATCGTCGAGATGGTCGCGGCGGCGCAGCGCAGTCGCGCGCCGATCCAGCGGGTCGCGGATACGGTGTCGGGCTATTTCGTGCCGGCGGTCGTCGGCGCCGCGATCCTCACCTTCGTCGGCTGGGCCTGGCTCGGGCCCGAGCCGCGGCTCGCCCATGCGCTGATCAATGCGGTCGCGGTCCTCATCATCGCCTGCCCCTGCGCGCTCGGACTCGCGACGCCGATGTCGATCATGGTCGCGACGGGGAAGGCGGCGAGCTTCGGCGTGCTCTTCCGCGACGCGGCGGCGATCGAGCAGCTGCGCGACGTCGATACGCTCGTCGTCGACAAGACCGGCACGCTCACCGAGGGCCGGCCGCGGCTCGTGAGCGTCGTTCCCGCGGCCGGCTTCGAAGAGGCGGAGGTCTTGCGCGCGGCGGCTGCGCTCGAGCGCGCGAGCGAACATCCGCTCGCGGCTGCGATCGTCGAGGGCGCGGCATCGCGCGGCATCGCGCCGGCCCCGGCGCGCGGATTCGAATCGCAGACCGGTCGCGGGGTCGTCGGCGAGGTCGAGGGTGTCCCGGTCGCGATCGGGAATCGGGGGCTGATGGAGGCGCTCGGCATCGCGGTCGAGCCGCTCGCTGCGCGCGCCGAGGCGCTCCGGGCCGAGGCGCAGACGGCGATGTTCGTCGCCTCGGGCGGTCGGCTCGCGGGGCTCGTCGGGGTCGCCGATCCGATCAAGGCCGGAGCCGCCGCCGCGATCCGGGGGCTGCGCGCGGAGGGGCTGCGCATCGTCGTGCTGACGGGCGACGCGCAGACGACGGCAGAGGCGGTCGCGCGGCAGCTCGGACTCGAGGAGGTCATTGCCGGCGTCCTGCCCGAGCAGAAGGCCGAGGTCGTGCGGCGGCTGCAGAGCGAGGGGCGGGTCGTCGCGATGGCTGGCGACGGCATCAATGACGCGCCGGCGCTCGCCCTCGCGCAGGTCGGGATCGCGATGGGCACCGGGACCGACGTCGCCATCCAGAGCGCCGGGGTCACGCTCGTGAAGGGCGATCTGCGCGGCATCCTGCGCGCTCGCCACGTCAGCCGCAGCGCGATGCGGAACATCCGGGAGAACCTCGCCTTCGCCTTCGTCTACAACGCCCTCGGCATTCCCGTCGCGGCGGGGCTCTTCTATCCGATCTTCGGGCTGCTGCTGAGTCCGATGATCGCCGCAGCGGCGATGAGCCTCTCGTCCGTCTCCGTCATCGCCAATGCCCTGCGCCTGCGGCGGCTCTCGGACCCGGTCCCCGCCGAATGACGATCCCGCGCTACATCGTCTACGGCGCGGGCGGCATCGGCGCGAGCCTCGGTGCACAGCTCCACGCCGCCGGCCGCGAGGTCCTGCTGATCGCCCGCGGTGCCCATGGCGCCGCGATCGCGGAGCGCGGCCTCGAGTACGTCACGCCGAAGGAGCGGACGCGCCTCGCGCTGCCCGTCGTGGCCGAGCCCGCCGCGGCCCGAATCCGACCCGGCGACGTCGTGATCCTCGCGATGAAGACCCAGGATTCGCTCGCCGCGATCGAGGCGCTCGCGGCGACGGCAGATCCGGAGACCCCGGTCCTCTGCGCGCAGAACGGGGTCGAGAACGAGCGCCTCGCGCTGCGCCGGTTCCGCTCCGTGATCGGCCTCGCGGTCTGGATTCCGGCCAGCTTCATCGATCCGGGGATCGTGCTGAACTACGCGCCGCAGGCGCCGATCGAGCTCGGCGCCATCCCGATGGGCGCGGGCGAGCGGGTTCTGGCGTTGGCCCGCGATCTCTGCGCGGCAGGCTTCGCGGCCGAGGCGCGCGCAGACGTGCTCGCCTGGAAATCCACGAAGCTCCTGACCAACGCGGTCTCGACGCTCGACGCGATCTGCGGCGGCCGCGCGGGCCTCGAAGACGTCGTTCAGCGCATCAAGGAAGAGGGCATGGCGGCCTACCGCGCCGCCGGCATCGGCGTCGTCGCGCCGGCGGAGTACGAGGCGCGCGTCGCGTTTGCGATCGCGGCGATGGGCGAGATCGACGGCGCCCCGCGCGCCGGCGGCTCCGGCGTCCAGAGCCTCGCGCGCGGCGCCGGCTCGATCGAGACCGACTACATCAACGGCGAGATCGTCCTGCTCGGCCGGCAGACGGGCGTCGCGACGCCGGTCAACGAAGCCGTGCAGCGCATTGCGCGCGAGCTCGCCCAACGGCGCCGCGCGGGCCCGCTCTCGCCGGGGGCGCTGCGGGCGGAGATCGAAGCGCTCGAGCGGCGAGCCTGAATCCGCGACGCATGCGCGGCGGCGAGAGCAGATCGTCAGAGCGAGCAAGGCGCGGAAGCGCGCAAACGAGGCAGTCGAGATGGATCTGAGGCTTGAAGGCAAGGTCGCCCTGGTCACCGGCGGCAGCAAGGGCATCGGCGCCGCGATCGCCACGGCGCTCTCGCAGGAGGGCGTTCGCGTCGTCCTCTGCGCGCGCACGACGGCCGAGGTCGAGCACACCGCCGGCGCGATCGCGAAGGCGACCGGCTGCGAGACGCTCGGCCTGACGGCGGACGTGACGCGGGCGGGCGATGTCGATCGGGTCGTCGCGCAGGCCGCCGAGCGCTTCGGCGGGGTCGACATCTTCGTCAGCAACGCCGGGGTTCCGGGCGGAATCGGCTTCGGTCCCCTCGACCAGGTCGAGGACGCGAACGTCATGAAGGACCTCGAGACGAAGTTCCTCGGGACCCTCCGCGGCGCGCGGGCCGTCGTTCCCCACATGCGGCGCCAGGGGTTCGGGCGGATCATCGGGATCGTCGGGCTGTCGGCGCGTTATTCGAGCGCCTATGCCAGCGAGCGCAATCCGGAGGGCGCCTACAACTATTCGGGCGGCCCGCGCAACCTCGCGGTGATCCACCTCATGCGGACGCTCTCCCACGAGCTCGGCAAGGACGGCATCACGGCCAACGCCGTCCTGCCCGGCGCCACCCGGACCGAGGACCTCGACGCGATGCTGACCCGGCGCGGCGCACTGCTCGGCAAGACGATCGACACGATGCGAGAGGAGACCTCGAGCATGAACGCGATCGGGCGCTGGGTCGACGCCAGCGAGGTCGCCGACGTCGTCGCGTTCCTGGCCTCTCCGCGTTCCGCGAGCATTTCGGGTGAGGTGATCGCCGCGAGCGGCGGCGCGGGCATGGCGGTCTTTCTGTAGTGCGAAGGTCCGATTCGAGACCGGGCGCGTGCGCGCGTTCGGGGGTACGTTGCCCGGGCTCGCGCATCGCTGGTCGGCTGGTTCGACGAAGGACGGATCGACGCCTGTGATCGCCCGGTTCGAGCGGCGATGTCGATCGACTGTCTCGAACGACTCACTCGAACGGCTCGCTCGAACGCCCCGCACGAATCGCTCGCACGAATGGCTCGAACGAACGCCTCACACGAACGGCAAGGAGTCCGCATGCAGCGCCGCCCCGGATGGATCGCCCTCCCCATCGCCCTCGTCCTGCTCCCGATCGTCGTGGGGGCATCGAAGCGCCTCGACCGGTTGCCCCCGATGCCCGCCTCCGAGTGGAGCCCCGAGGTCCGCGAGATGCTCCGGGGCACCCAGGACAAGGTCGCCTCGCTCGAGGGCAGCGGTGCTCTCCGTGCGGCAAGGGAACCCGATCAGGTCCTGAACATCCTGCGAACGCTCGCCTACCACCCGCGCCTGATGAAGCCCTTCCTCGGCTTCGCCACGGCGATCGCGCAGCAGGGCGCGCTGTCGCGGCGGGAGTCGGAGCTGCTCGCCCTGCGCGCTTCCTGGAATTGCCAGAGCGATTTCGAATGGGGGCATCACGTCGACTACGCCCGCGTCGCGGGACTCTCGGACGCGGAGATCGCGCGCATCGCCGAGGGCCCGGAGGCCGCGGGCTGGAGCGAGGCCGATCGCGATCTGCTGCTCGCCGCCGACCAGCTCCATGTCCGGCAGCAGATCGACGACGCGCTCTGGCAGCGGCTCGCCGGCCGTTACGCGCCGGATCAGCTCGTCGAGCTGCCCTTCGTCGTCGGCCAGTACACGATGCTCTCGATGGTCGCGAACTCGACCGGCGTCGCCCTCGAGGAGGGCCATTCTCCGCTGCCTGCGAAGGGACGAC
>CAUJGH010000200.1 GCA_963169575.1 Myxococcota bacterium
CCGAGTTCGGCGGCTCGCCCTCGAGCGAGTCCGCGCTCCACGGCGCGACCCACAATCCCTGGGATCTCTCCCGCAGCGCGGGCGGCTCCTCGGGCGGCGCCGCGGCCGCGGTCGCCGCCGGAATCGTGCCCGTCGCCCACGCGACCGACGGCGGCGGCTCGATCCGCATTCCCGCCTCCGCCTGCGGGCTCTTCGGATTGAAGCCGACGCGTGGCCGCGTTCCGATGGGGCCGCGCGTCTACGAAGGCTGGGGCGGGATGTCGGCGGCGCATTGCGTCAGCCGCAGCGTCCGCGACAGCGCCGCGCTGCTCGATGCGATCCAGGGACCCGCGACCGGGGACGCCTACGCCGCGCCGCCCCGCGAACGGGCCTACCTCGAGGAGCTGGGCCGCTCGCCGGGGCGACTGCGGATCGCCTGGATGCGCCGGCCCGTGCTGCCGGCCGAAGTCGATCCCGAATGCGATGCCGCGGCCGAGCAGGCCGCCGCGTTATGCGCCTCGCTCGGCCACGAAGTCGAGGAGGCGGCGCCGACGATCGACATCGCCGCGGTGTACCAGGGGTTCTCGCTGCTCGCGAGCGCCGGCACGGCGCTCAAGCTCGCCCAGCGCGAGGCCGCACTCGGTCGTCCGGCGCGGCGCGACGAGATCGAGGCCATCACCTGGACGACGATCGAGACCGGGCGGAAGGCGAGCGGCGTCGAATACGCCCGCGCTCGCGACGCGATCCACGGCGCGAGCCGCGTGCTCGGCGCCTTCATGGGGCGCTACGACCTGATCCTCTCGCCGACGATGGCGCTCGTCCCCGCGAAGCTCGGCACGCTCAGCCTCTCCCAGGCAACCGATGCGTTCACCGGCCCCGCGACCCGCGCCTCGGCCTTCACGTCGCTCTTCAACATCACGGGCCAGCCCGCGATGAGCGTCCCGCTCCACTGGACCGCCCCCGCGGAGGGCGCGCCCGCCGGTCTGCCCATCGGTGTCCAGTTCGCGGCGCGCTTCGGCGACGAGGCGACGCTCTTCCGGCTCGCCGCCCAGCTCGAGAGCGCACAGCCCTGGTTCGATCGCCTGCCGCCGATCTGAGCCGGGGCGGCCGATCGCCCGGGTCCGGCTCGGCTCCGCTCACGCCGTTCGCCGCGCTGATTGCGCTCATGGCCTCCGCTCATTCCGCGGCGGAACCGCCCTCGGCTGCGGCGTCGACGGGCCGGATCTCGACGACTTTGAGCCCGCCCTCCGCATCCGAGAGCCGGAAGTCGACCTCGGTCCCGGGTGCGAGCGAGGCGAGGTCGACGGCTGGCGCGACGTCGAAGGTCATCGTCATGCCCTTCATGAGACCGGGGATATCGCCGTGGTCGAGAGTCACGGTGCGGGCCGCGGCGTCGACTTCGACGGCTTCGCCATGACCCGCATATTCGCGCGGCGCGGGCGGGGAGCAGGCAGCGAGCGCGAGCAGGGCGCACGTCAGTCCGATGCCGACGACCCGGCGGGCCGTGCTGCCGAGGAGGACGAGCGAGCGCGGGGCGGGGCGCAGGCGACGGGCGGCGAGCGGGGCGGGCGTGTTGCACATCGTCTCGGACTCCTCGATTCAGGGCGCGCGCACGGCCTCTCGCCGCTGCGCTGCGCGGCTCCCTCAGCCCTTCGCATCCTCGAACCGCACGATCAGCCGATCGAGCTTGTTCTCGGCGACGAAGGGGATCCAGCGCGGCTCGTTCTCGAGCGCCAGCCCGTCGCAGCGCAGGGCGAAGCAGGCGAGCGCCTCTTCGAGGGTCGCCCGCGCCATCGCATGGCCGAGGCAGAAATGGGCGCCCATGCCGAAGGTCAGGGACATCACGGTCGGGTCGCGCTCGATGTCGTAGCGCTCCGGCTCCGCCCAGCGCTCGGGATCGCGGTTCGCGGCGCCGAGCACGACGGCGATGGGCTCGCCGGCCCCGAAGCGCAGGCCGAAGGCGTCCTGATCCGCGGCGGATTTCTGGCCGATCGCGATGATCGCGGGGCGGTAGCGCAGCGTCTCCTCGCAGGCGCCCTTCTTCCAGCGCTCGGGATCTCCGCGCAGGAGCGCGGCCTGCTCGGGATGGCGCGTCAGCTCGAGGATGCCGCTCGCGAGCACGCTGCTCGTGCTGGCGCCGGAGCCGAAGATGGTCGAGAAGAGCGTGATGAGCTCGCCGTGGGTCAGCTCGCCTTCGAGGTCCTTCGCCTGCGCCAGATGCGTCAGCAGATCGTCGCGCGGCTCGAGGCGCCGCTTCGCGTAGAGCTTCGCGACGTAGTCCATCGATTTCTGGATCGCTTCGTTGGCCGCTGCGCGCAGCTCGGGCGTCACCTTCGGGCCGAAGCAGTCGACGATGTTGACCCGCGACATCGCGGCGAAGGAGCCCGAGAGCTCGTCGGCGTTGATGCCGAGGAAGTCCATCATGACGAGGCGCGGTAGGGGCGCGGCGTAGTCCTTGTGGACGTCGAGCGTGCCGGCGCCGCGGATGCGATCGAGGAGCTGATGGGCATGCTTGCGGATCAGGGGACGGATCGCGTCCATGTTCCGCTTCGAGAGCGCGCCCGTCGCCCGGGAGCGCACGCGGCGATGATCGTCGCCCTCCATCACGCCGATCGCGTTGCTGCGCCAGGTATGCATCGGATCGCCGGGCCGGAAGCCGCGGCGCTCGAGGACCTCGATGCCCTCGGCGATGAAGTCGGTGCCCTTGACCGCCCAGGCGGCGTCGTTCCAATGCAGCGGGACCACGTGGCCCTGGTCGTTCTGGGCGACGCGGTGCTCGGCGCGCAGGCGGCGGTAGACGCTGTAGGGATCCTGCCAGTAGTCGGGGTCGTCGATCGGCAGGACGGGAATCGATTCACGCATGGGGTGGCTCTCGGGTTCGATCGCGCTGGATCTCGCGCGAATCCCGGGGCAGTCGATCCGCCCCGCGGCGGACGATTGGGGATCGGCGCCGCGCTAGGCTAACACTTTGGCATCCCGCGCCGCCGCTTCGGATCGTCGAGGGGAGGTCGCGCCGAAAGAGGGCGCGGTCCGCCCGTCGTCGTCGAACCTCCGCGGCATCACGCGCACCCGAGAAGAGGAGATCCCGCCATGGCTCGAAACGCCGAGATCATCGATCGCTTCATCGCTGCCTGGAGCAAGAAGGACGTCGACCTGATCATGAGCTTCTTCACGCCCGACGCCGTCTACATCAACGTGCCGATCGAGCCCCCGAACGTCGGCTCGGAGATGATCCGCAAGACGATCGAAGGCTTCGTCGGCATGGCCGAGGCCGTCGAGTTCCGCGTCCATCATCAGGGCGAGTCGCCGACGGGCACCGTCCTGAACGAGCGCACGGACCGCTTCAAGATCGGCGGCCGCTGGGTCGAGGCGGGCGTCATGGGCGTCTTCGAGCTCGAGGACGGCAAGATCAAGGCCTGGCGCGACTACTTCGATCTGGGACAGTTCACGAAGGCGATGACCGGCGGCGCCTGAGCTCGTCATCGTCGCGATTCGCAGCGGTGAGCCGCTCGCGCAGGCCCGGGAGGACCTCGCGGCCGAGGCGCTCGATCTGTTCGAGGATCGCCTCGGCCCCGATCCCGACCTGATGGATGCGCAGGTTCAGCGCCTGTGAACCGGTCTGCAGGGCGGCGAGGGCGAGGCGATCGGCGAGCGCATCGGCGCTCTCCGCCGAGACGAGCTCGTCGCCGCCCCAGCTCGACTGGGTCTTCTCCGACGTGTAGCTCTTGTAAAAGGCGAGCTGGCTCTTCGAAGCTTCGCCCGGCGCGCGGCCCAGCCAGGCCCGGCGAATGAGGATCCGCTGCGCGGGTCCGCCCGCGGCCGCATGGATCGCCGAGAGCGACGCGAGATGCTCGGGCGTCTGGAGCGAGTCGTAGAGCAGGCCGACGCCGAGCCCCGCCGCCCGCAACACGGCCGGCCGACTCTGCGCGGCCACCACGACCGGCACGGGAAAGCGCGCACACCGCCGCAGCGCTGCATCCCGGCCGAGCGGCTCGGGCGCCTCGCCGCGCAGGGCGCCGACGATCCGGGGCAGGGCCTCCGCATGCATGCGAAAGCGCGCCGACCAGTCGAGATCGGCAAGCTCGAAATCCTGCGCGAGGCCGCCGACCGCAAAACCTGCGCCGACCCGGCCCGGATGGCGCGCGGCGAGCCAGGCGAGATCCTCGGCCGTCTGGGACCAGTGGCGCAGCGGGAGCAGGATCGGACACGCTGCGGCCCAGCCCCTCGGCATCGCGTCGAGCGCGAAGCTCGCGAGCTGGATCGGGTTC
>CAUJGH010000201.1 GCA_963169575.1 Myxococcota bacterium
TCGAAGGCCAGGACGAGCGCGGTCTTCCCCACGCCCGTCTCGCCGGAGACGAGCACCAGCTCGCGATGGCCGCGAACGGCGCGCGAAAGCGCCGACATCAGAGCAGCGAGCGACTCGGTGCGGCCGACGAAGTCGGCCGGCGCCGATGTGATCGGAGCCGCGGCCGGGTCGCCGGCCTGCGCGGCGACGGCGGCCCCGGGCGTCAGCAGGAAGCGGAAGCCGCGGCCGGGGACGGTCTCGATGAAACCCGGACATAGCGCGGCGTCGCCGAGCGCCCGGCGCAGCTCGGCGATCGACGTGCTCAGGGTCTGGTCGCCGACGGTGACCCCCGCCCAGACGACGCGCATCAGCTCCTGCTTCGGGACGACGCGCCCGGCGTGGGCGACGAGGTGGAGCAGGACCTGCCAGGTGCGGCGACGCAGCCGCGTCTCGCGATCGCCCTGCAACAGGAGACCTCGCACGCGGTCGAGGCGGAACGGCGGTATCTCGACGATCGGATCCAAGGCGTCCTCGCCGGCGATCGGTCGATTGAGCGACCTCACGAGACACGACCTGATCCGGCTCTCGGATGATCGCGACGGGGACTCAGTGACCATCCCGTTCGGAATCGATCGGCGAATCGATCAGCGGCTACTCGACGGATGCCCTTGCGATCGTACTCGAAAGCGGTCGAGATATCGCGCGTATCCAGATCGACCGGGTCTCCATCGATCCCTGGGCAGCCCCGATTCCGGAGCCCTACGCGCTGGTGCTGTCGCTTGCGGGATTTCCAGTCTTCGCCTACCGATTTCGTCGTGAACGCGACCGCGGCTCCACGGGTTCGAGCGTGGACTCTGGCCGGCTCAAAGCCTCGTTGCGATACCCAGGCTTGCCGTCTGACCGGTCGGGTGTGATCCGTCGGGTGCATGCTTTACAGAAGTCCGAATGACGGGTTCGCATCTTCGTGTCGCCGGTGATCCTACCGGTCTGCCGACCGAACCGGGGGCGACCCGATGCTGTTCCGGAAGAGCTTTCTCGAGGGAATCCGATCGGGTGAGATCACGTTGGCGTTCAGACGTTGGAAGCGGCCTTCCGTGCGAGCCGGCGGCAGCTTGCTGACGCCGATCGGGCAGCTCGACATCGAATCCGTCGAGCGGGTGACTTCGAATCGCATCACGACAGCCGATGCCCGCCGTGCAGGCTACGCGTCGCGGGAGCCGTTGTTGAAGGAACTGCAGCAGCGGACGGCCGACGACCGGCGGAGCTGCGGCGCCAAGTCGGATCGGATGAGCCTTGCACACGGATCCTGAGAAGGAGGGAGGATCATGAGCGTTCGACACTTCATCCTGCGACCGGATCAGCGAAAGCCCGCGTTGAACGTGGTCGGAACGCAGGTGAGCATTCTCGCGGGCCATGCGGCGACCGGCAGCTTCGGGATCACCCTGCAACGAGGCGATGAAGGCACGGGACCCCCGCCGCATTCCCACGATTGGGACGAAGCCTTCTACGTCCTGGAGGGCGAGATCCATTTCCAGTGCGACGGAGAGATCGATGCATGCAGCGCCGGCACCCTCGTCTACGTCCCTCGCGGCACCGTTCACGGCTTCCGCTACGGGAAGGGCGGCGCCCAGATGCTCGAGGTCACGGGAGCCGGAGCGCTGGCGACCGACCTGTTCACGGCCGTCGACGAGGAGATCCCCGCCGGCCCCCCGGACATTCCCAGGATCGTCGAAGTGCTCCGACGCAACGGGGTGACGGTTGCGGAGTAGTCGCAGGAGCCCCACCGGCGGTTTCGCGATCCTCGACTCGCTCGCGTTGGGGATCCCCTCCCGCGGCGGGATTCTCGAGTGGGGCGCCCGGGTTGCGGTCGCCCCGCGCGCGACGAGCTAGGCGCAGAGGCCGACGTGCGAGCCTTCTGTGCCTCGCATCGGAGCTGGATCGTCGAGGGCTGCTACACCCATCTGGTGCGCGTCGCGCTGGCCTTCTCGCCGCGGCTCGTCTTCCTGAATCCCGGCGAAGCGCAGTGTCGCGCGAACTGTCGTGCCCGTCCCTGGGAGCCGCACAAGTATGCGTCCAGGGCCGAGCAGGACGAACGACTCGAGTTCCTGCTGACCTGGGTGTCCGACTACTACCGTCGTGACGACGACATGTCGCTCCATGCCCATTCGGCTCTGTACGCCGAATACGCGGGACCGAAGCACCAGCTCACGACGAGGCCCCTGCTCGAGCCTCCGCCCGCCGAGCTGATCGCGTGGACCGGATAGTGCTTTCCGGCTCTGGGCGACGGGACATGCCGTCGATGGCGTTCCCGTCGGAGACTCGAGGAGCGTTCGGCCGGACGGAACGAGAATGCGTTCGGGTTCCTTCGAGCGGGACGAGCGGACGGGCGAGTGGGCGACCGGCGACGAGACCGGGCAGCGCGACGGGCTGAACCGCGTGAAGCCGGAGAAGCCACGCACCGGATCGCAGCGCCGATTCCAGGCGGTATGCTGCCGGGGTCCACCGCACGAGGAGGCCGCGATGATCGACTTCGAGCTCAACGGCAAGCGCATCGAGGTCGACGCGCCGGGCGATACGCCGCTGCTCTGGATCCTGCGCGACGATCTCGGCCTGACGGGGACGAAGTTCGGCTGCGGCAAATCCCTCTGCGGCGCGTGCACCATCCATCTCGACGGCGCGCCCGTCCGCTCCTGCCAGCTCCCGCTCTCCGGCGTCGCCGGCCGCAAGGTCACGACGATCGAAGGCCTCGAGGGGAAGGTCGCGCTCGCGGTGCAGAACGCCTGGGACGAACGCCAGGTCGTGCAATGCGGCTATTGCCAGTCGGGCCAGGTCATGGCCGCGACGGCGCTGCTCGCGCAGAACCCGAGGCCCGACGACGCCGCGATCGAGAACGCGATGTCGGGGAATCTCTGCCGCTGCGGAACCTACGGGCGCGTCCGCGATGCGATCCGCGCGGCGGCGCAGACGCTGGGAGGCAAGTCATGAGCGATCCGCGCCAACTGAGCCGGCGGCGTTTTCTCGAGGTCTCGGCGTTCGTCGGCGGCGGGCTCGTCGTCGGCTGCCGGATCGGGAAGGAGACGGGGCCCGCAGCTCCGCTCGCGGGCGCGGCGAACGCCGACGCGGCGGCCGCCACGAGCGCGGCGAGCGCCGCCGGCCGCGCCGGCAGCGATGCCCTCTTCGTCCCCAACGCCTGGATCGAGATCGACCAGGACGGCGCGATCACGCTGACCTGCCCGCGCAACGAGATGGGCCAGGACGTGCATACAGCTCTCGCGATGATCCTCGCGGAAGAGCTCGAGGTCGATCCGCGCGAGGTCGCCGTCGTGCAGGCCCCCGTCGATCCCGATGCCTATACGAACTCGCTGCTCGGCGCGCAGATCACCGGCGGGAGCACGAGCGTCCGCGACGCCTGGGAGCCCCTTCGCCGCGGCGGTGCGACCGCCCGAACGCTGCTGATCGCGGCGGCCGCCGCGCGCTGGGACGTTCCCGCCGCGGAATGCGGTGCCGAGAACGGCCACGTCCTGCATCCGGCCCACGGCCGCCTGCGTTATGCGGATCTCGCCGAAGCCGCGGCGAGCCTCCCGGCCCCGGAGGCGAGCGCGATCGCGCTGAAGCCCGCGAGCGAGTTCCGCGTGATCGGCAAGCCGCTCCCGCGCCTCGACGGCGCCGACAAGGCGCGCGGCCGAACGCGCTATGGCATCGACGTCGCGCTGCCGGGCATGCTGTATGCGGCGCTCGTGCAATGTCCCGTCCTCGGCGGCTCGGTCGCCCGCTTCGATGCCGAGGCGGCGAAGAAGCGCGCGGGGGTGCGCGCCGTCGTCGATCTCGGCGAAGGCGTCGCCGTCGTCGCAGATCGCTGGTTCGCCGCGAAGGCGGCGCTCGCCGATCTCGCCATCGAATGGAACGAGGGCCCGAACGCCGCGGTCGATTCGGATACGATCCGCGCGGCGCTCGAGCAGGCGGCGGCGATCCCGGGCGCGCTGATCCAGCACGTCGGCGATCCGAACGCGGCGCTCGCCCGGGGCATGGCGGTCTCGGCGCGTTATTCGACGCAGCTGCTCGCCCACATGACGCTCGAGCCCCAGAACTGCGTCGCTCGCGTCGGCGCCGAGGGCGTCGAAGTCTGGGCGAGCACGCAATTTCCGCAGGGCGCCCAGGCGATCGCGGCCGAGGCGGCGGGCGTCGCCCCCGAGCGCGTGCGTGTTCATTCGCAGCCGATCGGCGGCGGCTTCGGGCGGCGGCTCGACGTCGACTTCGTCGGACAGGCGGTGAAGATCGCGGCGGCGCTGCCGGAGACGCCGGTCAAGCTCGTCTGGTCGCGCGAGGAAGACGTGACCCACGACTTCTACCGCCCGCCGAGCCTGCATCTGCTGCGCGGCTCGGTCGCGAACGGCCGCATCGATGCGTTCGAGCACAAGCTGATCTCGCCCTCGGTGACGGCGCGGCTCTTCCCGGGCTTCGTCCAGAACGGGCTCGATCCGTTCATGAGCGAAGGGACCGCGGATTTCAGCTACGGGATCCCGAACCTCGATCTGCGCGCAGTGATCCAGGCGGTCGGCGTCCGGGTCGGCTATTGGCGCTCGGTCTCGCATGCGCAGAACGCTTTCGCGATCGAATGCTTCGTCGACGAGCTCGCTCATTCGGCGCGCCAGGATCCGGTCGCCTTCCGGCTCGCGATGCTCGGGGCGCTGCCGCGTCAGGCGGCGGTGCTCGAACGCGCGGCGAAGGCGGCGGGCTATGCGGCGAAGCCGGGGGCGGGGCGGGCCTTCGGCGTCGCGTCCATGCAATGTTATGGCAGCCATGTCGCGCTGATCGCCGTGCTCTCGGGCGAGTCCGACGCGCTGAAGATCGAGGGGCTGCATTTCGCGGTCGACTGCGGCATCGCGATCCATCCGGACCAGGTCGAGGCGCAGATCGTGGGCGCGGCCGTGACGGGGCTGATGGGCGCGCTGCGGGCGAAGGTGACCCTCGCGAAGGGCCGCGTCGAGCAGTCGAACTTCGACGATTTCCCGATCCCGCGGATGTACGAGATCCCCCCGATTTCGGTCGCACGCATCGAGAGCGACGCGGCGCCGGGCGGAATCGGCGAGGTCGGGACACCGCTCGTCGCCCCGGCGATCGCGAACGCGGTCTTCGCCCTGACGAGCCGGCGGCTGCGCTCGCTCCCGCTCGAGGAGGGCGGCGTCCGGTTCGTCTGAGGCGCCGCGCGGGGTTGCGCGCGACGCCGCCTATCGCCGGCGCGGGAGCCGGGCCCGGAGCAAGCGGCGGAGCCGGGCGGAGTCCGGGTGAAGGCGGCTCGCGCCGTGGGCGGGACGCGGCCCGACGCCCCGAAGCTTCGACCCGAAGCTTCCAGCGATCCTCAGGCGCGAAATCCCCGCCATTTGCAGCCCCTCCCCGCCACACACAGGATAAGAGGCTCCGCCGATCGGAAGCCCCGCGCTCGCGTCCGTCTCGCGGGCGATGCGGAGGTCGTTCGATGTCCTGCGATGCGCGTTCCCTGTTGCCGCGGCCCTTCCTCGATCCTGTGCGCGTGCCCGCCCTCGTGCTCGTGCTTTGTGCGGTCTTCTTCGCGACGGCCTCGCCCGCAACCATCCTGATCTTCGACGAGGAGCGCGATTCGGCGACGGGCACCGTCGTCGGCGCGACGACGAGCGGCGGGATCCCGCCCGCCGACTACGGCGACCGCGTGACGAGCGCCGCGATGCCCGTCCCGGGCGGCATCTTCACGTATGGCGAAGCCGGCGAAGGCTTCACGCCCAACGTCACGATCGATCTCTTCTCGAGCGGGGCGACGGAGACGGATCCCCGCGTCCGCCTCTGGAACACCGGCTACGGCGATCTCGTCAACGTCCTCTTCAGCGAGGGACCGGGAACCGGCGGCTCGCCGATCCTGAACGTCCTCTTCAGCGCGGATCCCGGCTTCGTCGTCGATCTCTACGGCTTCGAGCTCGCGGCCTTCGGCAGCGGCGACCTGACGATCGCGGCGGTCGAAGTCCTCGCCGGTGGGGCGCCTCTCTTTTCGCAGACGAACGTCGTCGTCGCGGGGACCGCGAACGCGCTCGGGCGAACGACCTTCAACTTCGCGGCACCCTACTCGGGGGCGGAGCTGCTGCTGCGGATCGACCTCTCGAACCTCGCCTCCGGCATCCAGGACAACATCGGCCTCGATTCGATCCGCTTCGGCCAGACGCCCCCGCCGATCCCGGAGCCGGGGACGGCGGTGCTGATCTTCGGCGGGCTCGCGGCGCTGGGGGCCGGGCGGCGCGCCCGGGACTGAACGCGCCCGAAACGAGCCGGGCCCGGAAGCAGAGGAACATTGCTCCCGGGCCCGGGTTGAGAACGGCGGCCGAGCTGGACGTTCTCAGTCGTCGTCGGAGTCGTCGTCGTCGCTGTCGTGGTAGTCGATGTGGTCTTCGACTTCGACCTCGATGGCCGTCAGCGCGCCGATCGAGTCCTCGGCGATCTCGATCTCGACCATCACGGGCGTCCCTGAAACGGGCACCGCCGCGAGCAGCGCCGCGAGCTCGCTGCACGATTCGTCCTCGAACTCGGTCATGTCATCGAGGAGCGCCGTCGTTCCGAGCACCGAAATCGTGCCGACTACCCCGACCGACGGACAGGTCAGGGCGTCGAGAATTCCCTCGACCTTCTGCTCGGGGATGCGCGGCGAGCCATCCTCTCCGTCGTCGAGCCCGTCGTCGTCGCTGTCGGCCTTGCGGGGATCGGAGCGCATCTCGATCTCCTCGCCATCCGAAAGCCCGTCGTCATCGGTATCCGCATCGTTGGGGAGGGTCCGCAGCTGCTTCAGCTCGCGGCAATCGCTGAGACCGTCGCCGTCGCGATCGCCCTCGCCCGTCTCGAGGAAGACGGCCTCGGAACGCGCGCAGCTCTTGATCTTCGGCGATTTCGCCTCGGCGCCGGTGGCGGTCACCAGCGAGATTCCCATCGCGAGGACCAGCGCCCCGCCCGTTGCCAAGCTCGAATTGGATCCGACTCGCATCTCTGCTCCTTGATCGCGGCGGTTGAGCGGCCGCGGGCTTTTGATCGGGTGAGTCTAGCCACGGCTTGATAATAATGGGAGTAAACGACCAAAATTAATCAGAATCGCCGCCTGCTTGCTCGAGGACCCGCAAGCCAGCGGACTTCCGCGCGCAGAATTCCGAAAGAGCGCCACCTCCCACCGACAAGCCGCGCGAATCGGATCGCCGCCCCCCCCCCGCGACGAATCGACGCACCCCCTCGACGCGCCCCCATTGGTCGTGCCACCATGGTCCGACCAAAACCCCCGCGCGCCCGAGCGGAGCCCCCAGCCATGCCGACGACGACCCAGGATTCGTCGATCGCCGCCCTTTTGCGCGACGACATCCTCCGCGGCCAGTACCGCTGCGGCGAGCGCCTCCCCTCGGAGCGGGATCTCGCCGTGCGTTTCGGCGTGCATCGCAGCACGGTGCGCGAGGCCTTCAAGCGCCTCGAGCAGCTCGGCGTCGCGCGGATCGCGCCCGGCGGCGCGCGCGTCGCGCCCCTCGAAGAGGCGAGCCTCGACATCGTCGAGCATCTGCTCGCCCTCGACGACGTGCCGGATCCCGAGATCGTCGACCAGGTTCTCGAGGCGCTCTCCGGTTTTCGGGCGATGGCCGCCCGGCTGGGCACCGAGCGCGCCGACGCCGGACAGCGGGCGAGGCTGCTCGAGATCCTCGACGCGATGACCCGCTCCGGACTCGGGAACGAGCAGTATTCGGAGCTCGTCTCGGAGCTGAGCGACCGCTTCGTCGAGGCGAGCGGCAACATGGTGCTTCGCTTGATGGGGCATTCGCTCCGCCCGAAGCTCGCCCATACCCGCCTCGGCTACGGCCTCTTCAGCGATCCGCCGAGCCGCGCGGAGGTCGAGAAGCATCTCGAGCAGCTCGTCCGCGCGATCGAGTCCGCCGACGGCACCCTCGCCTCCGAAGCGATCTACGACCTGTCCCGGCTCTTCCGCCGGAGCCTGCGCGAGCGTTCGACGTCCGCGGAGCGATCGCTGCCCGAGGAGCGAGCCCTGCCCGAAGCGCAGCCGATGGCCGATGTGCACGAGCCGGCCTTGGCGGCCGCGCGAGCGGGCGCACGATCCGGCCGTTCCGCCCGGGCCGGAGGCCGGTCATGAAGATCGCGAAGACGCTGAAGAAGATCCCGCAGAAGCTCTGGGTCCCGATCGCGATCGCCGTGCTGTGTCTGTTCGGCGCGTTCGTCATCGTGGCGACGGCGCCGAGCGTCGAGTACAAGGAGCCCGAGCGCGTCATCCAGACCGTGCGCACGATCTCCGGCGAACCGACGAACCTGCGATACACCGTCCGCACCCAGGGCACCGTCGCGCCGCGTACCGAAGCCGACCTCGTGCCCGAGATCTCCGGCCGCGTCGTCTGGCTCTCGCCCGCGTTCGCGCCCGGCGGCTTCTTCAAGCAGGGCGATCCGCTGCTCCGCATCGAGAGCCGGGACTTCGAGCTCGCCGCCACCCGCCAGCGCGCCGCGCTGAAGCGCGCCCAGAGCGAGTTCGACTTCGCGGAATCCGAGCGCAAGCGACGCGAGAGCCTGTCCGACGCCGGCATCGCGAGCCCCTCGCAGCTCGCCGACGCCCGGCGCGCCGCCGCCGTCG
>CAUJGH010000202.1 GCA_963169575.1 Myxococcota bacterium
CCGCGAGGCGATCGCCTGCCGCTCGAAGGACCCCTCGAGCCGCGTCTTCCCGTCGAGGGCGCGCACCGGCCGACCGAGCTCTTCGAGGATCGGCGTGCAGTAGGTGATGCGGCCCGTGAGCTTCGCGTCGCGCGTCACGCACAGGCCGAGGGCCGCCTCGGCCATCGCCTCGCGCGATTCGGCGACGGCGAGCGCTTCGTCGGGCACGACGCCGAGCGCCTCGGTGCCCTCGGTCGGGACGGCGCCGACCGGGGCCATCGAGTTGACCCACAGGCCGTGGCGCGCCTCGGCGGCGGCGAGGCCGGCGGTGAAGCGTTCGAGGGCGGCTTTCGTCGAGCCATAGAGGAAGGAGAGGCCGTCGAAGTCGCGGTAGGGCAGGGTCGGATGCGCCGACGTCGCGGAGGAGATGTTGAGGATCCAGCCCTCGCCGCGGGCGCGCATGCCGGGGACCACGAGCTGCGAGAGGCGCCAGGGGGCATGGACATTGATGGCAAAGGCGACCCGGAAGCGGTTCTCGGAGAGCTTGTCGAAGGGCAGGTAGAAGGCGGCGGCGGCGTTGTTGACGAGGATCTCGATCGGTCCGAGCGCGGTCTGCGCCTCGGCGACGATGCGATCGTAGTCCTTGGAATCGCCGAGATCGCCGACGATCGGGACGGCGCGGCCGCCGCGCGCGGCGATCCAGTCGGCAGTCTCGCGCAGGCTGCCCGGGAGGCGGTCGTGCTGGTCGAGGGTGCGCGCGGTGATCGCGACCTTCGCGCCTTCGGCAGCGAAGCGCTTCGCGATGGCGGCGCCGATGCCGCGGCTCGCGCCGGTGACGAGGACGGTCTTGCCGTCGAGCTCCCCCATCGAGTCCTCCTCGCCGCCGGGCGGCGCCCGTTCAGTGGTGTGCGCGAACGAGCCGCCCCGGACGCGCGCCGGTATCGCGATCGTTCCGGCGCGTGACGACGCCCGAGACGATCGTCGCGACGTAACCCGTCGCATCCTGCAGCACGCGCCGGCCGCCGGCCGGCAAATCGTCGACGGAGCGCGGCGCGTGCAGCGTCAGCTTCTCGAAGTCGATCACGTTGACGTCGGCCTTCTTGCCGACCTCGAGCGTGCCGCGATCTTCGAGGCCGACGGCCTTCGCCGTCGCGGCGCATTGCTTGTGGATCAGCGCTTCGAGCGGCAGGCGCTCTCCGCGCTCGCGATCGCGCGCCCAATGCGTCAGGAGATAGGTCGGGAGCGACGCGTCGCAGATCATGCGGACATGGGCCCCGCCATCCGAGAGCCCGAGGATCGTCTCGGGATGGGCGATCATCGCGCGCAGCGGCTCCTGGGTCGCCTGCGCGTAGTTCGTGAACGCGCCGAGCGTCCAGGCGCCGGACACGAGCAGGTCGTAATGGACCTCCCAGGGACCCCGGCCCGTCGCGGCCGCGATGCCCGCGATCGAGCGCTCGGGCGTCGGCTCGTAGTCCGGCGGATCGCCGAGCGGGTACATCATGGGGAACAGGAAGGCCATGTTCTCGGTCATCGCCGCGAACTGCTCCGCCGGCGCCGCCGGAAGATCCTTCTCGGCGAGGATCGCCGCCTTGTTCTCCGGCCGGCGCAGGGCCTCGGCGAGCGCTTCGCCCGAGAGCGTCGCTTCGAGGCGCCGGAACGTCGGTCGCCGCATGAAGCCGTGGTAGCTCGTGAGCCCGATCAACATGCCGCCCGGCCGTCCGCCGACCTGGGGCACGAGCCGCGCGCCCTCGGCGTTCGCCCGCGCGACGCGCTCGAGCTGCTTCTTCCAGAGATCGGGCGCACCGCTCGACTGGATCATCAGGAACGACGTGACGGCGCCGGTCGCCTTCGAGACCTTCGCGAGCAGCTCGATCTCGCCGAGGATCATCGCCTCGTCGGCCCCCGTCTCGCCCGTCGGCACGACCTCGAAGAGTCCGCCGCCGCCTTCGCACATCGCCTGCGCGAGCCCCGACAGCTCCTCGAAGCCGGCGAAGGTCCCGGCGACCAGCTCCCCGTCGAGGGTCTTGTGGTTCAGCGAGCGGGAGGTCGAGAAGCCGATCGCGCCGGCGGCGATGGCCTCGCGCACGTGCCTGGCCATCGCGTCGATGTCCGCCGGCGTCGCCGGCTCGTTGCGCTCGCCGCGATCGCCCATCACGTAGAGGCGCAGCGGCGCGTGCGGCATGAATGCGGCGATGTCCATCGCATAACGCCGGCGTCCGAGCGCGTCGAGATATTGCGGGAAGGTCTCCCACTCCCACTGGATGCCTTCGTGGAGCGCGGTGCCCGGGATGTCTTCGACGCCTTCCATCATCTCGACGAGGCGTTTCTGGTCGCCTGGGCGGACGGGGGCGAAGCCGACGCCGCAGTTGCCGGCGACGACGGTCGTGACGCCGTGGCTCGCGGAGGGATCGAGGACCGGATCCCAGGTCGCCTGGCCGTCGTAGTGCGTATGGATGTCGACGAAGCCTGGCGCGACCAGCAGGCCGCGGGCGTCGATCTCTTCGCGGGCGGGGCCTTCGACGGACGCGCCGATGGCGGCGATGCGGCCGTCCTGGATCGCGACGTCGCCGATGAAGCGCGGCCGGCTGGCGCCGTCGACGATCGTTCCGCCCTTGATCTTCAGATCGAACATCTTCTTCTCCTCTATCTCCGCCTGGAGTCCGGTTCCGACTGGAATGCGCAAGTGCGTCCGGAGGGAAGCTCGGCTGCGGCTCCGCGGTCGCACAGTAAGGCACGGAGGCGCGGGGGCATGCTACCGGCGCCGTGGGCCGGATGTCCAACGGGCTTCGGGGCTCGGGACGAAGCCTTCGCGGCCGTTCAGTACCGGACGATCGCCTCGAGCCGGCCCGATTCCGCGCGCACGACCTCGAGGCGCGACATGCAGGGCATGCAGTAGACGCGGTCGCCCGGGCGCAGCTCGCGCGCCGAGCGGATCACGACCTTGCAGACCGGGCAGAGCACCTCGTTGGGCGCGAGCGCGTCGGCCTCGCCCTGCCAGCGCCGATAGAAGCGCCGGTACTTCGGGGGGACCTCGTCGAAGCCCGTATCGTCGAGCAGCTCGAAGCGTCGGCGGGGGCGCGGCGCGTCGTCGCGCTCCGGATCGGCTCGGCGTCCAGCGGGCACGGTGTGGCCGCCCCCGGACGGGGCGGCCTCGATCTCGGCGACCTCCGCGACCTCCGCGGGATCGAAGTTCGCCTCGCTGCGCAGGTCTTCCGACGTCATCCGGCGATCCCCAGGCGTGCGACCGATTCGAGATAGAGCCGGCCGACATCCGGCCGTTCGCTCGCCGCGATGCCGAGCCGGGCGAGCGAGTCCTCGAAGCAGGCGAGCACGAGCGGGTCGAGCTCGCGCTTCAGGGTCTGGAGGCGGGCCCGATCCTCGGGATGCCGCCGCAGATGCCGGCCGAGGTCGTTCTCGCCGAAGCCGATATGCCGCCGCTCGTCCTTCAGGATGCCGGCGAGCATCTGGGCCGTGCGGGGATCGGCGGTGCGCGAATGCGAATGGAACGCGGCGAACTCCATCGATTCGAGCACCACGTTCTGTGCGAAGACCGACGCCAGCCAATCCCGCTCGGCGACGCAGCGCAGCAGTCGATCCCGAAAAGCGAGCAGATGCGGATTCGAGCGAGCCTCGAACGTCGCCTCGGCATCGTCCTCGCCGAGCTCGTGCAGGCGGTGGAGCAGGACTTCGAGATGCCGCGCCTCGTCGACGGCCTGGGTCGCGAGGAAGATCTTCGTCGCGCGGTTGGGCGCGAAGCCGATCATTCCGCTCGCCCCCTCGAGCGCCGCGACCTCGCCGACGCAATAGGTCGAGAGCGTCGCGACGAGCGCCCGGCGGCGTTCGGGCTCGAGCTCGGGCATGGGCGTTTCCGGAGCGACGCCGTAGGGCCGATCGTGGAGGTAGCCCTCGACGGATTGGAACCAGAACTCGAAGGACTGGACCTCGGCGAGGAAGCCCGAATGATCCCGCGCATGCAGCTCGGACGGATCGAGGGACATCGGCGCGCCCATCGCTTCAGGGCCGCTCGGGGCTCTGATATTCGAGTCCGATGCGAGCGAGACGCGTCTTGAACTCCTTCAGCACCGTCTCGGCGAGCACCGCC
This sequence comes from Myxococcota bacterium, assembly GCA_963169575.1. GTDB lineage: Bacteria > Myxococcota_A > UBA9160 > UBA9160 > UBA4427 > UBA4427. Next base: position 4,082 of record CAUJGH010000202.1, read on the forward strand.
TCCATCTCCGTCGGATCGGCGGTCGTGAGGTCGGTCCCGTGCCAGACGTGGCTGTGGGGGGCATGACCCGTCTTGCGGGCTTGCTCCTCGGCGACTCGCCGCGCCTCGCGCATCGCGTTCGCCTGGCCGCGGAAGCGATCCGCGAAGGTCGCGAGCATGTGATAGGCCATCTCCTTCTGCATCCGCTCGATCTCGGGCTTCTTCTCGGGATGCTCGCGCACGAGGGCGCCGATCCGATTCTCGCCGAAGCCGACGTG
>CAUJGH010000203.1 GCA_963169575.1 Myxococcota bacterium
GGCCGAGACGTTCTCCATCGCCTCGCTCGCGGACGCGATCGTCCGAGCCCTCGCGATCAAAGGCGCCTCATCGATCGATATGCTGGTCCCCCTCTTCACGCACGGCCTCGCGCCAAGCCCTTCGTCCGATCGCACGACCGACGCGCCGAACGACCCGTCCGCCGGCGGGACAGCGCGCTCGTCCGCGCCCTCTTCCGCGCTGGCGACCGCCGTCGCAGACCTCACTGCGGCCGGCGACGTCGCCCCCGCCCGTCCGCTCGGGCATCGGCTGACGGACGCGGGGCGGCTTCGCGCGCAGGCGCTGCTCGCGTCCGATCAGACGGCGCTCGGCATCGACGTCGCGCGCGCTGCACTCGCAGCCCTGCAGCCCCTCGATGTCCGCATCAAGGAAGCGGTCACCGATTGGCAGCTGCGCCTCGAGGGCGCCGAGCGGATCCCGAACGACCATACGAACGCACGCTGGGACGCGTCGGTCCTCGAACGCCTCGGATCGGCCTGCGGAGACTCCGCATCCTGGCTCGCCGACCTCGCCCGTCGCCTGCCCCGCCTTCGCTGTTATTCAGACCGTCTCATGGTCGCCCTCGAAAGACTTCGAGCGGGCGACGGCCGCTACGTCGCCTCGCCCCGCGTCGATTCGCTCCACGGCGTCTGGTTCGAGCTCCACGAAGACCTGATCCGACTCGCGGGCAGCTCGCGGGCCGAGGAGCTCGCGGCGGGGCGGGCGGGCTGAGGGCGCATCCCGGCCTCAAGCGGGTCTTCGCGGCTGGAGCCCATCGATCGGGACCACCCTCGCCTCGAGCCCCTCCGGCCGCTCCTCCGGCAGCAGATAGCGGACGAACACGATCCCGCTCCGCTCCCCACCCGTATCGAGCCAGTTCGCAGCGCCGGGATCCTCGCCCGCGACGACGATCCGGAAGCTTCCGTCCGGTTCGAGGCGGGTCTGGCGGCGATTGAGCGACGCGCGCGTGCCCGGCCGACCGAGGCTCTGGAGATGGCGGTTCCAGACGACGAGGTTGCCGAAGCGACAGCGCGGAAAGCGCCCTTCGATCACGAGCGCCTCGCCGTCGCCGAGCACGAAGGGCGCCCAGAGATTCGATTGATCGACGGGTCCCTGCCCGGCCTCGCCCGACCAGCCCGAGGGCGGCCCGAAGCGATTCGGCTCGCTCGATGCGAAATCGATGGCCGGACCGTTGCGTCCGTAGTCGAGCGAGAGGCCTCGCACGAAGTTCTCGACCCGGCGAATGCCCTGCGCGAGCGCAGCGTCGTCGCGCGCGAGAGGCGGCGCCGCGCCCTCGTCCGTCGCCGCCTCGATCGCGCCGATCGGCTCGATCTCGATCGGGATCGCGAGCCGCCGATCGACGGGCTCCGCGCCCTCGAAATAATGTCGCGTCACGATCGAGCAGGCGTCCGGCGCGAGCGGAAGCCAGGCCTCCGGCCCCGGCCAGGGCGAGATGCTCGCGACGATCGCATAGCTTCCGTCGGCCCCGACTCCGAGCTTCGTGTCGTTCAGGCTCGAGACGACGCGGGACGGGGGATAGCGCGTGTCGAGGCCGCCGCCGCCTTCGACGCTGAACGAGGTATAGACGGAGCCCTGCGTATTCGCGCGGATTCGATAGGCCAGGCTCGGGTCGATCGTCGTCGACTGGTAGATCGCGTCGGGATTGTCGCCGTAGAAGCGGCGACCAGCCGACATCGTCGGTCGGAAGGCGGGCCGGCGGGGATCGGCTTCGAGAGCGAGGTCGAGGCCGCCGCCGAGCAGATGCAGCAGGAAGCGGATGCCGCTCGCGACTTCGGCGGGATCGACGATCCCGCGGCCCGGGCCGAGATGATCGCGATCGACCTCGGCGAGCGCTTCGAGCAGAGCGTGCAGTGCGCGGCGACTCTCGGCGGTCGCGCCGGCGCCCTCGTTCCCGCTCCCATTCATGCCAGTCGCTCCACGCGCCCGGTCCCGCCGTCGATGCGGATCCGATCGCCGGTGCGCAGGCGGCGCGTTCCGTCCGAGGTATTGATGACGCAGGGGATGCCGAGCTCGCGCGCGACGATCGCGCCCTGGGAGAGCGGGCCGCCGATGTCGATCACGACGCCGCCGGCGAGCATGAAGTAGGCGCTCCAGCTCGGATCGGTCGTATGGCAGACGAGGATCTCGCCGGGCTCGAGCTCGCTCTCGCCCGGCTCGTGGACGACCCGCGCCAGGCCTTCGGCGATCCCGGGGCTGACGCCGAGACCCGTGATCGGCGCCGAGTCGGCCGAGTCGAACGCCGCATGGACGACGGGAACCGGCATGCCGCAAAACTCGACCGGCAGATCGATCGCCGCATAACGCTGTCGCAGCGCTCGGCGCTCTGCGATCCGCTCGCGGGCGTCCGGCGGCGGCGCGAGCAGCTCGTGCCGCGTCAGATGGAAGACGTCGTCGGGGTCGGCGATCCGCTTCGCCTCGGCATGGAGGACGCCGATCCGCCGCGCCGCGGCGCGCGCGACGTCGAAGGTCTGCTGGAAGGCCGCCTTCGCGACGACGCGGAGCGGGATGTAGCGCCGGCCGAGCGCGAGCAGGCCACGAACCGCCATGCGATCCCGACCCGCGACGGAGGCGATCAGCTCCTCGGTCGCCCGCATCCGCGCCGCGGCCCGTGCGGCCTCGGCCCGTCCGGGACTCTTCTCCTCCGGGAGCTCGCGATAGGGCGCGAGCAGCGCCTCGACGGGCGCCGGATCCTCGCGCCAGGAGGGATTCGAGAGCTCGCCGTCGGCGGGGCCGCGAAAGCCGTGACGCTCGAGGAAGGTTTCGAGGGGGAGCCGGCCGTGGGCGACCTGCCAGAGATCCGCCGAGGTCCGGATCTCCTCCGTCTCGCCGAAGCCGCCGAGCAGCTCGTTCGCCAGCTCTGCCCTGCCGACCCGCCCCATCGTGCGCTCCAGGCGGCCGAAGAGGATCGTCGCGACGGTCGAGGCGACGATTTGCGCCGCGACCTCGTCGCTGAAGCGCGGGAGCGCATGGGCGAAGCGATGATGCGCACGGGCGAGATCGGCCGTCGGCAGCTCGCAGAGCGATGCTTCCCAGGCCCGGCGACTGCGCGCGCGCATGCGCCGCAATCGGCCGGGCAGCCGCAGGGCCGCGATCGGGAGTCGGAGCGCGGCGCTCGCGCGCCGGCTGCGCGAAGCGCTCGTTCGGGCGACTGCGCTCCGCGACGAAAAGAAGCTCGCCTCCGCGTCGTCCGTGGCCGCGAAGGGCAGCGCGTCGAGGGCGCGGCGAAAGGCGGAGACGTTGGTGGCCGCACGTCCGTAGAAGAGGGCCGTGAACTGATCGTCGACGCGCTCGGGAACGACGAGCTCGTTCGCCGGCAGGAGCCCCATCTCACAGTAGGCGAGCCGGAACCCGAGCTCGCCGCCCGCATCCCAGAACGACCACGAGAGCGGCGTCTGGACCCCGACGATCGACTCCGCGGTGTTGACCCGCGACCAGTCGACGTCGGGCCCGCAGATCTGATGGAGCACGCTCGTCGGCTCGGCCGGGAGATCGGACGGAAGATTCGGCAATCGACGCAGCTCCTTCTCTGCAGGGAGGGCTTCCGGGCAGGATGCCGAAGCCCGGCGGCGCATGCCCGCGGCCGCTCCTCCGGGCAGAGTCAATCCCGCACGTCTCGTACCAGTCGCCACGCCGCGATCGCGAGCGCGCAGACGCCGAGCACGAGCACCGACCACAAAAAATAACGGCGCAGGGGCAAGGGCGGCGGTGGCGGAATTCTCGCCGTCTCGCCGCCCACGATTCGAGACGGGCTCGCATCGACGTCGCTGCGGGGCAAGGCCGCCCGCTCCTGCTCGGACAGGAAGCCCAGCACCTCCTCCGAGGAGAAGGTCGACGGCAACGCATCGTGACGCCCGTAAGCGAGCGTGTAGGGCGCTTCGCCGCGGGACAGGAAGATCAGCTGATGGGGGTGATGAGCGATCTCGAGCTCCGGAAGCGCATCGCCCCAGCCGCCGCCCTTCGACTGCGCACGCACGGCCCAGAACCGGTCGATCCGGCGCGGAATCGCGACGGCGGGGCTCTCGAGCGTCTGGCCGTCGGTCGTGACGCGATAGACCGTTTCCCGCCCGACCCTCGCGAGCGGTCCATCGATGCGGGGACCAGCGAGCAGCTCGGCCGCTACGAGCGCGTTCGGCTCCATCAATGCGACGCGGACGCGATCGACCGGGACGAATCCGCCGAGATCGAAGTCGATCCTCTGGGCGTCGTCGGCGTGGCGCCGACCGGCGAGCCGGCGGACGACGAGCTCGGCCGCCGCGCGCTCGCCTCGCAGCTCGCCCGTCACGCGAAGAAGCGGGGCGGGGAGCGGCTCGTCCCCCCAGCGCAGGACGACATAACGAGCGCGGACGGCGGGCAGCACGATGCGATCCTGCAGGATCCGCTCGCCGGCGTAGCTCAGGCGAACGAGCGACTGGGGTGAGCCGAGGCTCGAGAAGCGGGTCAGATCGTCGCTCCCCTCGATCGTGAGGGGAATCATGTAATCCCCTTCGGAGGGGGCCAGCTCGACGCGCAAGCCGATCAGGGCATGCTCGAGCTTCGAAGCGTCGAGTACGTACGCCACGATCCGCTCGGGCCGCGTCGAAGAGCGCTCGTCGGCTGCCTGGCGACTCGCCTGCTCGGCGCTCGACGGGGAACGAATCTCGACCACGGTGCCGCTGCCGTCGCGGACGACGTGGAGCGACAGGGCTTCGAGACCCGTCGACGTGGCGGACGAAACGATCGGGAAGAAGCGCAGGTCGACGCTGCTCGGTCCGGACTCCTCGTGCGCATCGAGTACGCGGAGCGCGTGAGGAACCGGCTCGCCCCGGGCGTCGAAGACGCGCAGATCCCCGAGATCGGCCCGCGTGACGCCGCGATGAACCTCGATCGGAATCAACGCCGTATGAACCGATCGCGCTTCGCGCGGCGTCAGGACGATGGCCTCGGCGAAGTCTTCGAGCCGAGGCTCCCGATCCGTCCCCGCCGGATCGGCACTCGCGGTCGACCCGATGCCGAGACAGATCATGAGTCGAAGCAGGAGCGCGCCGCGGATCCCGGCACCTCCGCGCCGCGCGCATCGGATCGTCGAGCCCATCGCTTTCAATTCGAATTCTCCTCGGCCGAGCCCGCCGGCGGCACGGGCGCGAGATAGCCGACCAGCAGCAGCAGGACACCCACGACGAGAAACGTCCCGATCTTCGCCAGCGTGCTGAGCTGCGCGAGGTCGATCAGGAAGAGCTTGACGACGACGACGCCGAGCAGAGCGGCGCCGACGATCCAGGGCGTGCGAATCGCCCGGCGGCTCGCGACGACGGTCACGACCAGGCCGATCAAGCTCCAGGTGATCGAGATCGCGACCTGAAACGCGACCGACCGCCAGAGCGAGAGCCCGTCGAACGGGACACCGCCCTGGTGATGAACCGCGCGGGCGAGCATCGCCGTCCACCAGAAGAAGGCGAGCGCCGCCACGGTGCCGAATAGCAGCGTCCGGATCTCCTTCGCGACGAAGCCGCGCCCTGCCCGGGCGTCGTCGCGCAGCCAGACGAGCACGCAGGCGAAGCCCGCGAGCTGGGCCAGGTCGAGCGGATTCGAGATCGGGACGTGCGTCAGCGGCTCACTCGCGCCCGGATCGAAGAGGTTCGCGATCACCGTCGCGAGGAGCAGGCTGCCCGCCAGGACGCCGACTCCGATGCCGAGATAGCCCGGGCGCCAGGCCGAGACCGGCCATCGCGAATGGCTCGCCGGCGCATTCGCCGCCGCAATGAACGCCGCGAGCGTCGCGAGGAGGGCGCCGATCCCCCAGCTGTCGCCGAGTCCGAGAAGCTCGACGGCCAGGCTGCGCATCGCGATCGCGACGAAGCCCGCGAAGCCCCAGAGCGCGATCGGATGCAGCCAGCAGACGAGCGGCGGAGCGATCGGGACGAAGCGGCGGAGCGTCCCCGCGACGGATGCGAGGAAGATCGGCCAGGCGAGGGCTCCGCCCCGAGCGAAGAGGTGGACGTCCTCCTCCATTTCCCAGCGCAGGGCCATCGGGAGGAGCAGCAGCGTCGTCGCCGCCGCGGGATAGCGGACGAAGGGCCAGGCGAATCGCGCTCCGAGCGCATCGAGCAGGAGCGAGAGCCCCCCGAAGCAGGCGACCACGAGCGCCGACCGATACTGCGGCGCGGCGTGGTGCGAGATCTCCGCGAGGACGGCGGGAACGAAGAAGAGCAGCGCCCATCCGATGAGCGCCTGGAGTCGGAGGCTCTCGCCGGCCCCGATGATCTCGCGACGGGCATGGGCGTGGCGAGCGATGAAGAGCGAACTCGCGGCGAGGAACGTCGCCGCCAGCATGCGCACGTTCAAGACCGCGAGCGCATCGCTCGGATATCCACTCTGCGCGCGGACGACGATCGCGAGTCCGGCGAGGATCTGAAGTCCGATGCCGGCGACCCGCGACAAGCGCCGCGTCTGCCGCACACCCAGGAAGTAGAGGCCGGCGCCCTCGACCGCCCAGGTCGCGCCCGTCAACCCCGCGTTGTCGAGTCCGTAGGGCACGGCGAGCGTGCCGAAGCCGATCCCGATCGCGAGGAACGACTCGATCATCGTCCGCAAGACGAGCGGCGCGCGGCGCTGCAGGAGGCGCGCGAGGCCGAGATAGAGCGCCGCCAACGCGAGCGTCGTGTAGGCCATGGCGAAGGGCCGGTCGCCGACGAGCGCGAGCTGGAGCGCGAGAAAGGCGAGCGGCGCACCGAAGACGAGGCTGCCGTCGACCCAGCCGCGCAGGCTCGAGCGCAAGGCGAACACGACGGGGATCGCCACGTAGAGCAGGAAGAACGCGATCAG
>CAUJGH010000204.1 GCA_963169575.1 Myxococcota bacterium
GAGGTTCGCGAAGCGGACCATGACCGTCTTGACGCCGGCCCGTTCGAACTTGATCCGCAGCTTCTGGTTCAGGTCCGTCCCGATGACGGCGAGGACCTGCCCTCGCCCGAAGATCGGATGGCGCACCATCGTCCCGACGGCGACGCCCTCCTCGCCGGGACCGTCGTCGCCCGGCACGTCCTGTCCATAGCTGTAATCGAACTGCGAGCCGCTGCGCGGCGATGCCGTCCGCGCACGCGCGCCGCGATGCGCGGCGCCGAGCGTCTCGATCCATTCGTCCGGGATCTCCTGCAGGAAGCGGCTCGGCGATTGATAGCTGCGCTCGCCCCATTGCATCCGCTGCGAGGCGCACGTCAGGAACAGATGCTCCATCGCGCGCGTCATCGCGACATAACAAAGACGCCGCTCCTCTTCGAGCCCGCCCTCGTCCCGCGAAGAGGAAGCATGCGGAAAGATCCGCTCTTCGAGGCCCACGAGATAGACGATCGGGAACTCGAGGCCCTTCGCCGAATGGACCGTCATCAGCGAGACGCGGTCCTCGCGTTCCTCGTAGCCGTCGAGATCGGAGATCAGCGCGACCTGGTCGAGGTACATTTCGAGCTCGGTCCGCTCCTCGCCCGCGAGCTCGTCCTCGTTCGCCGCATGGAAGTCGCGGGCGCTCGAAAGGAGCTCGCGGAGGTTGTCGAGGCGCGCCTCGGATTCGGGCGTGTCTTCCTGCTCGAGGGCGCGCTGATAGCCCGTCTTCGTCAGGACCTCGCCGATGAGATCCTCGAGCGCGTGGCCGGCGCGGAGATGGACGAGGCTCGCGTGGAGCGCGACGAAATCGGCGAGCTTCGCGGTCGAACGGCCGACGAGCTGGAGGCCGCAGGCCATCTTCATCGCCTCGAGCAGCGAGATCCCCTCGCGCGCGGCGAGATCCTCGACCTTGTCGAAGGAGGTCTTGCCGATGCCGCGGGCGGGCTTGTTGACGATCCGGCGCAGCGCAGCGTCGTCCTTCGGGTTCACGAGCAGGCGCAGATACGCCATCACGTCCTTGATCTCGGCGCGGTCGTAGAAGCGCTGGCCGCCGACGATCGTGTACGGGATGTCGTACTTCATCAGCTCTTCTTCGAAGCCGCGCGACTGGGCGTTCGTGCGGTAGAGGATCGCCTGATGGCCATAGGGGACGTGCTCGCTGCGATGCGCCGTCGCGATGTTGTGGACGACGAAGCGCGCTTCCTCGCGATCGTCCTCCGCCTCGAAGAAGCGGATCGGGGCGCCGCCTTCGCGATCTGTGAAGAGGCGCTTGTCCTTGCGTTCGCGGTTGTTCGCGATGACGGCGGAGGCGCCGGCGAGGATCGCCTGGGTCGAGCGGTAGTTGCGCTCGAGCTTGATGACGCGCGTATCGGTGTAGTCGTGTTCGAAGTCGAGGATGTTGCGGATGTCGGCGCCGCGCCAGGCGTAGATCGACTGATCGGGATCACCGACGACGCAGAGGTTGCGATGGGCGGCGGCGAGCTGGCTCACGATGCCGTACTGCACGCCGTTCGTGTCCTGGTATTCGTCGACGAGGATGTAGCCCCACTTCTGCTGGTAGTACTGGAGCACGCGCGGATGGCGCCGGAAGAGCTCCGCCGTCAGCAACAGCAGATCGCCGAAATCGAGGGCCTCGCTCTCGGCGAGCTTGCGCTGGTATTTCGCGTAGAGGCGCGCGCAGAGCTCGCCGTCGAGATCGCGGGCCTGCTCGGCGGCGGCCGGCGGGAGAAGCCCGGCGTTCTTCCACTGATCGATCTGCCAGCGGATGCGGCGCGGCTCGTGGACCTTCGGATCGAGGCCCTCGCTCTTGAGCGCCTCCTTGATGACGCCGATCGAATCCGCGTCGTCGTAGATGACGAAGCCGCGGCTGCGGCCGAGATGGCCGATCTCCTTGCGCAGGATGCGGACGCCGACGGAATGGAACGTGCCGATCGTGACCTGGCTCGCGATCGGCCCGAGCAGCTTCTCGACGCGCTCCTTCATCTCGCCGGCGGCCTTGTTCGTGAACGTGACGGCGAGGATCTGGTCGGCGGGGATCCCGCAGACACCGATCAGATACGCGATGCGGGAGGTCAAGACGCGGGTCTTGCCGCTGCCGGCGCCGGCGAGGATCAGCAGCGGGCCCTCGGTCGCCTCGACGGCTTCGCGCTGCTCGGGGTTCAGGCCGGTGAAGATGGCGTCGGCGAGGGAGTCTTGGGCGAGGGGTTCCACGATCCATCCGCTGGGGTTCGGGCCAAAGTACTCGACGCGTCTGTGCTTGGCGAGGACTCGCGGCGGAAGGCCGCTGGCCTACGCCGACTCGTCCTCGCGCCCCCGCACGACCCGCTCGCCCGCGCGCGGGCCCGTGCGCTCGGTGACGACGGTGCACTGGCCCTCGAGCCCGTCGCGCTCGAAGTAGATCACGACCCAGTCGTCGGTCGTGCCGAGCTCGTGGGCACGCGCGGTGTTCGAGAAGAGCGCCGTGAAGCTCCACGGTCCACGCTCGGTGTGGAGAACCGGTAGCCACGCCTTCTTCGCCGGGTTGAAGCGGCGCGGCGCGATCTTGCGCAGCGTTCCGGCCGAGGCCTTGCGGCGGTATTCGCGGTCGACCTCGAGCAGGGTCGCGACTTCGGGGCGATCGCCGGCGGGCTCTGCTTCCCGCGCCGCGCGCTTGCCGCGCCGCGCCGACTCGCGACCGAGGATGCCAGCGAGCGCCTGCTGTACGGCGCGCACGCGCCGCGGGCCGAAGCCCGAGATCGTCGCGAGGCGTCCGTCGTGGGCCGCCTGCTCGAGCTCCTCGAGCGACTCGACGCCGAGCTCGGCGTGCACGCGCTTCGCCAGTGCCTCGCCGATCCCCGCTACCGTCGTGAAGCGGTCCTCGGGCGAGACCTGCCCCGCGAGCCGCTCCTGGACCGACGAGCGCCCGGTCTGCACGAGCTCCGCGATCACGCTCGCGAGGCTCTTGCCGATGTCCGGGAGCGCATCGAGCGCCGCGACTCCGCCTTGCGCGTAGAGCGAGGCTACCGGCTCGGGCGTCGTTCGCACGCGCTCCGCCCCGCGCCGGTATGCGCGCACGCGATAGCCGTCCGCGTCCTGCGTCTCGAGCAGATCCGCGATGCGCGCGAGCGCATCGGCGATGTCGACGTTCGAGAGCGAGCGGCGAAGGGCCGGGGCGGGCATGTGCCCAGCGTAGCGCGACGCCGGATCGCGTAGCCGCCGGCGCGACGGCAACGGCTCCGGGCCGCCCTGTCCCTACTCGACCGTCACGCTCTTCGCGAGGTTCCTCGGCTGGTCGACGTCCGTGCCCTTCAGCGTCGCGATGTGGTATGCGAGCAGCTGGAGCGGCACGACGGCGAGGATCGCCGTCAGGAACTCGCCGAGATCCTCGATGTAGAGCACCTCGTTCGCCTTCTCGGCGATCTCGTCGTCACCCACCGACGCGATCGCGATGACCTGGCCGTCGCGGGCGCGGACCTGCTCGAGGTTCGAGATGAGCTTGTCGTGGAGCTCGCCCTTCGTCGCGATCACGACGACGGGCATGTTCTCGTCGATCAGCGCGATCGGGCCGTGCTTCATCTCGCCGGCGGCGTAGCCCTCGGCGTGGATGTAGGAGATCTCCTTGAGCTTGAGCGCGCCTTCGAGGGCGATCGGGAACATGATCCCGCGGCCGAGATAGAGAAAATCCTGAGCTTTGAAGTACTGGCGGGCGATGCGGAGGATCTCGTCGTTGAGGCCGAGCACGCCTTCGATCATGCGCGGCAGGCGCATCGCGTCGTGGAGCCGCGCGCGGACCGCCGCCTGCGAAAGACGCCCGCGCACGATGCCCATCTTCAGCGCGATCAGGTAGAGCGCCATCACCTGGGTCACGAACGCCTTCGTCGACGCGACGCCGATCTCGGGCCCGGCCTGCGTATAGAGGACGTCGTTCGACGCGCGCGCGATCGTCGATTCGCGCACGTTGCAGATCGCGAGGATGCGCGCGCCCTGGCGCTTGCCCTCTTCGAGGGCCGCGAGCGTATCCGCGGTCTCGCCCGACTGGGAGACGGGGATCACGATGCGTCGATCGCCGACGATGGGCTTTCGGTACCGGAACTCGCTCGCGAGATCGACCTCGCAGGGGATCCCCGCGAGCTGCTCGATCATGTACTTCCCGACTAGCGACGCATAATAGGAGGTGCCGCAGGCGACGATCGTGACGCCCTGGAGCGCGTCGAGCTCCGCCTTCGCGAATCCGATGCCGTCGAGATCGACGCCCTGCTCGGCCTCGTTGATGCGCGTCCCGATCGTGTCGGTGATCGCGCGGGGCTGCTCGAAGATCTCCTTCTGCATGAAATGATCGAAGCCGCCCTTCTCGGCGGAGACGGGATCCCATTGGATCGCCTGGAACTCGCGCTCGATCGGACGCCCGTCGATGTCGACGACCTGGATCCCATCCTCGGCGAGGACGGCGAAGTCGCCGTCGCGCAGGGAGATGATGTCGCGCGTGTAGGGCAGGACGGCGGGAATGTCGCTCGCGAGAAAGGCCTGCTTGTCGCCCTGGCCGATGATGATCGGGCTGCCGCCCTGCTTGGCGGTCACGAAGAGCGTCGGCTCCTTGTCGCACACGACGGCGATCGCGTACGAGCCCGTGAGGTCGCGGCAGGCCGTGCGCACGGCGGTCAGCAGATCGCGGCCGGCCGTCACGTGCTCGTCGATGAGATGCGCGATCAGCTCGGTATCCGTATCCGACTGGATCTGGGCGCCCCGCTTCTCGAGCGCACTGCGCAGCTCGCGGTAGTTCTCGATGATGCCGTTGTGGACGATCACGACGGAGCCGGCGCGATGGGGATGGGCGTTGCGCTCGGAGGGCTTGCCGTGGGTCGCCCAGCGGGTGTGGCCGATGCCGAGATGGCCGGCGAGGGGCCGCTCGCGCAGGCTGCCCTCGAGGTTGACGAGCTTGCCCTGCGCGCGGCGAACCTCGAGACGATCGCCCTCGAGGATCGCGACTCCGGCCGAGTCGTAGCCGCGGTATTCGAGGCGGCGAAGCCCGTCCAGCAGCACGTCCGTCGCCCGGTACTCACGCCCGATGTAGCCCACGATTCCGCACATACGGCCTCCGGCGCGCCCCTAACGGCGGCGCGTTTGCTTGCGCGTCGATCCGCCCTTGCTTCGTTTCGCCTTCGAGGCCGTCTTCGCAGCGGCCTTCGCCGCCGACTTCGGCTTCGGCTTCGGCTTCGGCTTCGGCTTCGGCTTCGGCTTCGGCTTCGAGGCCGTCTTCGCCCGAGCGGTTCGCTGCTTGCCACCCGGCGCCGCAGAGGCCGCGGCAGGCGCGCCGGGCGCGGCGGGCGCGTCGGCGCGCGAGCTGCGCGGCGAGGAGCGCCCCTCCTTGCGCGCGACCCAGCCCTCGATGTTGCGCTGGCGATCGCGGGCGATCGCGAGGGCATCGCTCGGGACGTTCTTCGTGATGGTCGAGCCCGCGGCGACGAAGGCATGGGGCGCGATCTCGACGGGCGAGACGAGGTTCACGTTGCAGCCGACGAAGGCGTGGTCGCCGATCGTGCTGCGCGTCTTCTTGTAGCCGTCGTAGTTCACCACGATCGCGCCGCAGCTGAAGTTGACGTCGGCGCCGACGTCGGCGTCGCCGATGTAGCCGAGATGGGCGGCCTTCGTTCCGCGGCCGAGCTTCGAGTTCTTCAGCTCGACGAAGTTCCCGATCTTGACGCCCGCGGCCAGCTCGTTGCCCGGCCGAAGGTGCGCCGAGGGGCCGATCGTGACGTCGTCGGCGATGCGGCTGTCCTCGATCACGCAGCCGGACTTGATGTGACAGCCCTCGCCGAGGACCGAATGGCCGGTGATGACGACACCGGGCTCGATCAGCGAATCGCGGCCGATCCGAACTGCCGCGTCGATGTAGACGGCATCCGGATCGACGAAGCTGACGCCTTCGTCCATCAGCCGATCGACGATGCGGCGGCGAAGCACCGAGGAGGCCGCGGCGAGCTCCCGGCGCGTATTGATGCCGAGGCATTCGCTGGCGTCCTCGACCGGCAGGGCGTCGACGCTGAATCCGCCGCGCACCGCGAAGCCGACGACGTCGGTCAGATAGAGCTCGCCCTGCGCGTTGTGCGGCGCGAGCGAATCGATGCCCTGTCGCAGCAGCTTCGCGGAGACGAGATACACACCGGTGTTTCGCTCGGGGATCGCGAGCTCCGCGGCGGTCGCGTCCTGGGATTCGACGATGCGCGAGACGCGTCCGCTCGCGTCGCGCACGAGGATGCCGGGAATGCTCGGCGCATGGGCCGAGAGCAGGATCAGATCCGCCATCCGGTCGCGCTTGACCTGCCGCATGCGCTCGATCGTCGCCGGGCGCAGCAGCGGCGTGTCGCCGTAGAGGATGAGCACGTCGCCGGAGCCCTCGGCGAGGGCCGGCAGTGCGACCTTGACCGCGTGGCCCGTCCCGCGCTGCTCGGACTGGAGCACGAACTCGGCGCGATTGGCATAACGCCGCTGGACCTCGTCGGCATCGCGGCCGACCACGACGATCAGGCGCGACGGCGAGAGGGCCTCCGCCGTCTGCAGCACGTGCTCGAGCATCGCGACGCCGCCGACCTCGTGGAGGACCTTGGCCCGGCGCGACTTCATGCGCGTGCCCTGGCCGGCGGCCAGTACGATGACGGCGGTATCGCTCAAGACCCTTCTCTCCCCTTCCCGATCGGCGCTGTGCCGTCCGCCGCGCGCTCCCGCTGCGGAGCCGGCGGACGCATCCGGCGGTGAGTACCCCATCCGGCGCAAAGGGCGCACCCGGCGCCCCGGCGTGATCGGCTGGAAATCATGCAGTCTTGCCCTCCTTGTGGCCTTCTTTCCGCTCCTTTCGACGGGACCACCGACGGATCGTTCCTTCGGGGCGGGCGCGGATCCCGGACGTCGATGCCTGTTCGGCGGGGGCGCCGTCCCCTACCCTCCGGCGCGTCGCACCCGCTCGCAGGGCGCAGGGCCAACGCAGGATCGCCGATCGATCCGCCCAGCCTCCGTCCCGGCACAGGAGAGCCGCATCCAGGTTCACGGCAACACGCACGGTCTCAAGGCCAGCCAGGTGAAGGCGCTCGAGCGCCTCATGAGACGCCGGCTCTCCGCCGACCGCCTCGTCACGAACGAATTGGCCCGCGAGCTGACGGAGCTCTCCGGCGAGATCCGCCGCCAGGTCGGCGTCCTGCTCGACCGCGCGGGCTCCGTCCAGCACGTCATGGTCGGCAGCCCCTCGAGCACCGAGCTGCCGGACTGGGGCCGTCTGCGCGCCGGCCGCGGCCGCCTGCGCGGCCTGCGCCTCATCAAGACCCATCTCGCGGACGAAGGCCTGACCCGCGACGACCTGACGGATCTGGCGCTGCTGCGCCTCGACGCCGTCGTCTCCGTCGGCGTCCGCGAGGACGGCCTCCCCGCCCTCGCCCACGCCGCCTCGCTCTGCGCCGCCAACGCCGATGGCCGCTCGACGGCGAAGCTCCCGCCCTGCCATCCGGCGGAGCTCGACCTCGAGTTCAGCGCCTTCATCCGCGACCTCGAGAACGAGCTCGCCCTTCCGACGACGACCCACGACGTCGGCGAAGGCGAGCGCGCGATCCTCGTCTCGGTCACCGCCGGCCGCGACCGCGCGACCCTCGAGCTGCACGTCGCCGAGCTGCGCGAGCTCGCGCGCGCCGCCGGGGTCACCGTCGTCGACGTCATCACCCAGACGCGCCCCGCCGTCGACCCGCGCACCGTCCTCGGCGCCGGCAAGCTCTCGGATCTCGCGATCCGCTGCTTCCAGAGCGACGTCGATCTCGTCATCTTCGATCAGGACATCACCCCGACCCAGGCACGCAGCCTCGCCGAGCGGATGGAGCTGCGCGTCATCGACCGCACCCAGCTCATCCTCGACATCTTCGCCCAGCGCGCCTCGACCGGAGACGGCAAGCTGCAGGTCGAGCTCGCCCAGCTCCGCTACCGCATGCCGCGCCTCGCCCAGCGCGCCGATCTCTCGCTCTCGCGCCTCGCGGGCGGGATCGGCGGGCGCGGCCCCGGCGAGACGAAGCTCGAAAACGATCGCCGCCGCGTGCGCGACCGCATCACGCGCCTCGAGCGCGAAGCCGCCCGCCTGACCGACCAGCGCGAAGGCCGAAGGCGCAAGCGCGGCCGCCGCTCCGTCCCCGTCCTCTCGATCGTCGGCTACACGAACGCCGGCAAGAGCACGCTCCTGCGCACGCTGACCCAGAGCGACGTCCACGTCGAAGACAAGATGTTCGCGACCCTCGATCCGGTCTCGCGCCGTCTGCGCTTTCCGCGCGAGCGCGAGGTCATCATCACCGACACCGTGGGCTTCATCCGCGACCTGCCGCCCGATCTCGTCGCCGCCTTCCACGCGACGCTCGAGGAGCTGCGCGATGCGAACCTGCTGCTCCACGTCGTCGACGCGGCGAGTCCGGAGATCGACCGGCGCATCCAGGCGGTGCGGCAGGTGCTCGGCGAGCTCGGCTTCGAGGACAAGCCGGAGCTGCTCGTCTTCAACCAGATCGACCGCCTGCCCCGGGACGAGAGCGACGCGCTCGCGCGGCGTTACGGCGCGGTCCCCGTCTCCGCGCTCGAGGCGCGCGGCATGCCGCAGTTGCTGGCGCGCGCGGAAGAGATGCTCTGGGCGGACGACGAAGGCGTCGCGGCCCGCATGAGCGCTCCGCTCGCCGCTTTGGGTGCTTGAGAGAAGTGCGCCCTCGAAAAGGCGCTCGAACGCGGGCGACCGGGCTTCGGCGCGCCTGAAAGATCCTGCCCGGCGGCCACAGCCGATCGAGGCGTGAAGGAGATCCCGATGACCGTTCGTTCCCGCATCGCCGGCACCGGCATGGGCGTGCCGAGCCGCGTCGTCACCAACGCCGACCTGACGCAGTGGATGGATACGAGCGAAGAATGGATCGAGCAGCGCACGGGCATCCGCGAGCGCCGCTGGATCGAGCCGGGCCAGAAGCCCTCGGACCTCGCTCGCGAAGCGACGCTGCAGGCCCTCGCCGATGCCGAGCTCGAGGTCCGCGATCTCGATTGCATCCTGCTCGCGACGTTGTCGGCCGAGCACGACTTTCCCGGGACCTCGTTCTTCCTGCATGAAGCGATCGACGCAGGCGAGATCCCCTGCATCGACCTGCGCGCGCAGTGCAGCGGGTTTCTCTACGGGCTGCAGATGGCGGACGCGCTGATCGTGGCGGGGCGCTATCGGCGGGTGCTCGTCGTCGGCTGCGAGGTGCATTCGACGGGGCTCGACATCAGCACGGCGGGGCGGGACGTGACCGTCATCTTCGGCGACGGCGCGGGAGCGGTCGTGCTCGAGGCGGTCGACGAGGCTGCGGGAACGGGCGTCCTGTCGGTCCGGCTGCATGCCGAGGGCAAGCATGCACGGCGGCTCTGGCTCGAAGCGCCGAGCAGCGCGGCCCCCCAGCGCGTCTGCCAGGAGATGATCGACGACCGGCGCATCTATCCCTCGATGGACGGCCGCTTCGTCTTCAAGCACGCCGTGACCCGCATGCCCGAGGTCCTGATGGAGACCCTGGATGCGGCGAGCGTGAAGCTCGACGAGGTCGACCTCTTCCTGTTCCACCAGGCGAACCTGCGAATCAACGAGGCCGTAGCCCAGAAGCTCGAGATCCCGGCCTCGAAGCTGATGAACAACATCCAGCGCCTGGGCAACTGCTCGGCCGGCGCGCTGCCGATCCTGCTGGCCGAGGCCTCCCGCGAAGGCCGCCTCGAGAAGGGTCAGCTGGTCTCGCTGACCGCCTTCGGCTCGGGCTTCACCTGGGGCTCCGCCCTGCTTCGCTGGGGTTGATCCCCGGCTCGCCGGCCCCGTTCCGGGCGCCCGGCATGACGCACCGCACCAAAGCTGCCGGCTCCCGATTGACTCCATGACGCATCGCGTCTAGGCTGCTTCGGGTTCGCGTCCATCGAAGTCCCTGGAAGGACAAAGGAAGAGGAGGCCTGCGCATGAGCATCCGCGACGCCAAGACGAGCGAATGGAGCTGGGAGGATTTCCGCCCCGAGTGGGCCAACGAGGGCATCGAGCGAGTCAACGCCGAGCTCGAGAAGTGGACCGACGAGCTCCAGTCGCGCAGCGACAAGCTTCGCAAGCAGAGCCAGAAGCGGATCGAGAAGGGCATCGCCCAGATCCAGACCGAGCTGAAGAAGCTGCCCGGCGTCCAGCGCGCCCAGGCCCTTCGCGAGGACCTCGAGGC
Organism: Myxococcota bacterium; assembly: GCA_963169575.1. Taxonomy (GTDB): domain Bacteria; phylum Myxococcota_A; class UBA9160; order UBA9160; family UBA4427; genus UBA4427. The sequence goes on from CAUJGH010000204.1 coordinate 10,218, forward strand.
CCGCGTCCAGACCAACCTCGATGCCGGCATCGATCGCGTCTATACGCGCCTGAATCTCGCGCGCCTCGAAGAGGTCAAGAAGCTCGAGAAGAAGATCGCGGCGCTGAACAAGAAGCTGCGGGCGCTCGAAGAGACGCCGACCGCCTAGGCGACCGCCTGGCCGGCGCCGGAAGGCCCGACCGGAGGGGCGGCGACGCAGCCGGTCACCCGGCCGCGTCGGGCCGCCCCGCTCGGGCCGCTCGCCGCTAGAGCGCGAGCGGCGTCAGCTTCAGGCTCGACTCGCGCACGGCCTTGCGGTCCGCCGCCGGGAGCGGGATCAGTCCGCGATCCGAGAGATAGCCGTCCTCGCCCGAGGCCTTCTCGCTCGTCAGCTCCGCGATGAACTCGCGCAGGCCCGGGATCTTCCCGACGTGGGCCGACTTCACATACACGTAGAGAGAGCGCGAGACCGCATAGCTGCCGTCGGCGATCGCCTCGAAGGTCGGCTCGACGCCGGAGATGGTCGAGCCCTGGATCTTGTCCGCGTTCTGGTCGAGGAACGAAAAGCCGAAGATGCCGAGAGCCTGCGGGTTGGCCTCGAGCTTCTGGACGATCAGGTTGTCGTTCTCGCCGGCTTCGACGTAGGCGCCGTCTTCGCGGATCGCATGGGCCACGCCCTGAAAGGCCTTCTCGTCCTTCGCCCGCATCGCCTCGAGCATCGGGATCGAGCGCGCACCGCCCTCCATCGCGATCTCGACGAAGGCATCCCGCGTGCCTGAAGTCGGCGGCGGGCCGAGGACCTCGATCTTGACGGCGGGCAGCGACTCGTCGACGTCGCTCCAGAGCTTGTTCGGATTGGCGACCAGCTGACCGCCGACCGGCACCTGCTTCGCGAGCGCGAGGAAGACCTGCTGAAGGGTCAGGTTCATGCGCGCCGAGCGCTTGCTGCTCGCGAGCACGATGCCGTCGAAGCCGATCCGGATCTCGACGATCTGATCGACTCCGTTGGCCGCGCAGAGCTCGACCTCGGAGGCCTTGATCCGCCGCGAGGCGTTCGCGACGTCCGGCGTCTTCTCACCGACGCCCTGGCAGAAGAGCTTGAGGCCGCCGCCCGAGCCCGTGCTCTCGACGACCGGGGTCTTGAACTTGCCGGCCCGGCCGAAGCGCTCGGCGACGGCGGTCGAGAAGGGGAAGACGGTCGACGATCCGACCACGTGGATCTGCTCCCGGGCCTGGACCTCGCGCGGCAGATGGGACAGCAGCGCTGCGATGGCGAGGACGGGGAAGAGTCGGAGGGCGAGACGCATCGGTCGGGTTCCTTTCTCCGGCGGCCGCGTTCGCGAGCGGCGGCCTCGAGCGCTCGAAACGGCCTCGAGCTTGCGGGCGGCAATCTAGGCGGCGTTCGTGCGTTCGGCCTGAAGGCCCCGTGACAGTTCGATGACGAATGCGAAGATCGAAGCCTGGTCCCGTCGATGAAAGGACATCGCTTCGCCTCACTTTCCGATCCGGGGCCGGCCTTCTACTTTCCGCCCCGGTCGCGAGGGCGAGCGGCCGGGGGGAATGGATGCCGGATCGAATCCACGTCCGAGTGGAGCGGGACCTCGAGTCCCTGCGTTCGCGCGCCGTGCGGATGGCGGAGCTGTGTGAGGCGATCCTCGCGAAGAGCTTGCGCGCCGTGCGGGATCGCAGCCCCGGTCTGGCCGCCGAGGTCAAGCAGGACGATCTCGCCATCGACCAGCTCGACATCGAGATCGACGATCTCGTGCTCCAGATCCTGGCCCTCGATGCACCGGTCGCGGCGGATCTGCGCCATGTGATCGCGATCAAATCGATCGCGACGGACCTCGAGCGGATCGGCGACATTGCCCGCAACATCGCGGGCTGCGCGCGGCGTTTGGCGCAGCATCCGCCGGTTCAGCTCGGCGACGAGCTCTCGATCCTCGAAGAAGGCAGCCAAAGCGCGCTCCGGAACGCGATCCAGGCCTTTCGGGATCTCGACGTGAACCTCGCCCGCGCCGTGCTCGGGGCCGACGACAAGATCGACGAGCTCGAGGGGCGCATCATCCGCGGGGCGATCGACCGGCTGTCCGCAGCGCCCGAGCATACGGAGCAGGAGATCGACCTGATCTTCATCACCAAGGATCTCGAGCGCGTCGGCGACCACGCGACCAACATCGCGGAAGAGGTGATCCTCGCGGCCGAGGCGAAGAACCTGAAGCACGCAGCGAAGCTCTCGAACCCCCCGCGTTAGCCGCGTTCGGTTTCGAGCAGGGCGAGGGCTTGTTCGATCGAGCCCTCGGTCTGGCGGAGCAGGTCCTGGGCGCGTTTCTCGTCGACGCCGCCGAGCTCGGTCAGGATGCGGACGGCGCGTTCGCGGAGCTTGCTCGAGACGGGCGAGACGTGCGTCATGTGGTTGCCGCGCACGCGGCCCATGCGAACCATGACGGCGGTCGAGAGCGCGGCGAGGATCATCTTCTGGGCGAGGCCGCCCTTCATGCGCGTCGAGCCCGTCACGACCTCGGGGCCGACCTCGGGCACGATCGCGATCTCGACGACTTCGGCGAGGGGTGAATCGGGATCGCAGGTGATGCCGATGGTGCGCGCGCCGAGCTTGGTACCCGCCTCGATGGCGCCGAGGACGTAGGGCGTCGTTCCACTCGCGGAGATCCCGACGACGACGTCGCCGAGGGTGACGCCGCGCTCCTCGATCTCGAACGCCCCGGCCTGCGGATCGTCCTCCGCGCCCTCGACGGCGTTTCGCAGGGCGCGGTCGCCGCCGGCGATCAGGGCCTGGACACGGCGGGGCGAGACACCGTAGGTCGGCGGCAGCTCCGAGGCGTCGAGCACGCCGATCCGCCCGCTCGTGCCCGCGCCGACGTTGAACCAGCGCCCGCCGCCCTGCAGCGCGCAGGCGAGCACCTCGACGGCCTCGGCCATCTTCGGGATCACGCGTCCGACCGCCGCATGGGCGTGGCCGTCCTCGCTGTGGATCAGCTGCAGCATCTCTTCGGCGGACATCTCGTCGAGTGCGCGCGAGCGCTCGAGGGCCGCCTCCGTCGGACGTTTCTCCGCCATCGAACGGGTTTTCGGTCCGCCCGCCGGCAACTTGATCGCAGTCGCGCCGCTGCGGGCCCGGCCCCCGCCCGGCGAGCCCTGGATCCGGCCCGTAGACTCCCCGCCATGGCCTTCGCCGTTGCCGCTTCCACCCTCGAGAGCCTCGAATGGCCCCGCCTGATGAAGGCGCTGGCCGAGCGCTGCCGCACCGGCCCGGCCGCCCGCCGAATCCTCGCCGACTCCGGGCGGGCGCTCTTCGAGGCCGACGAGGCCGGCGTCCGCACCCGCCTGCAGGAGACCAGCGAGGCCCGCGCCCTGATCGACCGCGATGCCCTGCCCGAGCTCGGCGGCTGTGCCGATCTCGCCGAAGGCCTCTCGCGTGCCGAGAAGGGCGGCCTGCTCGAGCCCTCGGAGCTGCTCGACGTCCGCACGACCCTCGCCCGGATCGCCGCGGTCGCGCGCTTCTTCGAGGCGCGCCGAGAAGCGCACCCCGCGCTCGGCGAACTCGCGATGCCCCTCGTCCCGCGTCCCGAGCTCGTCGCGCGCCTGACCCGTTGCCTCGACGAGAGCGGCGAGGTCCGCGACGAAGCTTCGGCGACCCTCGCCGGCGCGCGCCGCGATCAAGCGCGGCTCTCCGGCGAGCTGCAATCGCGGATCGAGCGCGAGCTGCGCAGCCCGGACCTCGCGCCCCATCTCTCGGACGCCTACTACACCGTCCGCGCAGGCCGCTTCGTGCTCCCCGTGCGCGCCGACGCCCGCGGCCATGTGCGCGGCATCGTCCACGACGCCTCCCGCTCCGGGACGACCGTCTTCGTCGAGCCCGAAGCCATGGTCGAAGCCAACAATCGCCTGCGCGAGGCCGAGCTGACGGTCGAGCGCGAGACCCTGCGCGTGCTGCGCGAGCTCTCGGCGGCCGTCGCCGCCCAGGCCGCGGGCATCCGCAGCGATCTCGACGGGATCGGCCGCATCGATCTCGCCTTCGCCCGCGGCGCGCTCTCGCGCGATCAGGACGGCAGCGCGCCGACCGTCGGCCGCGAGGGCATCCTCGAGCTCCCGGGCCTGCGGCATCCGCTGATCGATCCGGCGCTCTGCGTCGCGAACGATCTGCGCGTCGGCGCGGATTTCTCCGTCCTGCTGCTGTCGGGACCGAACGCGGGCGGGAAGACGGTCTCGATGAAGTCGATGGCGCTCGCGGCGCTGATGGTGCGGGCAGGCCTGCACGTGCTCGCCGAGCCCTCCGCGCGCGTCGATCTCTTCGACGTCGTGATCGCCGAGATCGGTGACCATCAGGATCTCGCCGAGAGCCTCTCGACCTTCTCCGCCGCGATGGCCCACCTCGCCGAGCTGCTGCAGACGGCGACACATCACACGCTCGTGTGTCTCGACGAGATCGGCGTCGGCACCGACCCCGCCGAGGGCGCCTCGATCGCCCAGGCCGCCCTCGAAGCGCTCGCCGATTCCGGCGCGCGCGTCGTCACGACGACGCATTACAACCTGCTGAAGGAGATGGCCGAGCTCGAGCCGCGCTTCGCGAATGCGAGCGTCGAGTTCGATCCGCAAACGTTCGCCCCGACCTATCGCGTCCGGATCGGACGGCCGGGCGCATCGTCGGCGACGACGGTCGCCGCGCGCATGGGGATCCCGACGCGGATCCTCGAGCGCGCCGCCTCGCTCCTCGATCGCGAAGACCGGCGGCTCGACCGGATGCTCTCCGAGCTCTCCGCCGCGCGGGCGACGCTCGAAGCCGAGCAGGCCGCCGCGACGGCGCTCCGCGTGGAGAGCGAGGAGATCCGCGAGGACTACCGCGCGAAGCTCGCGCGTCTGCAGGAGCGGCGGAACCAGCTCTTCGGCGAGATGCGCAGCGAGCTCGACCAGGCCTTTCGCGAGGCCCACGACTCGGTCGCGCGCATCATCGCCGAGCTGCAGCGCGATCCCTCCTCGCGGCGCGCCGCCGAAGCGCGCGAGCAGCTCGAGACGCTGCGGGATCGGACGGAGCAGGTCGAGATCGAATACGGGCGCCCGCAAGGCGCCGTCCCGGGGAGCGCGATGCTCGTCCCGATCGACTGGCCGAAGGCGCGGCTCGGCGATCCGGTGCGCACCGCGCAGGGCGCCCTCGGCGTCCTCGTCGCATTGCCCGACCGCCGCGGCCGCGTGACGATCCAGACTGCCGGCGCGAAGCTCACGCTCCCGCGCGAGCAGCTCGGCCGCGCCCAGCCCGAAGCGGCGGCGACGCACGGCCCCGCCCGTTCCAGCGGACGCCATCG
>CAUJGH010000205.1 GCA_963169575.1 Myxococcota bacterium
GGATGCGGCGCAGCAGCGCGGGGCTGTGGCTCGCATGCAGGAACGCGAAGCTCTGCATGTCGCGCCGGCTCGTTTCGCGGCCGAGGTACTGGGTATCGCTCTTGATGCCGTAGAGCAGCGCGGTCGCGAGCTTGGCGTTCAGCTCGCCGTTCGTCGCGCGCAGATATTCGGTCACGATCGTCGCGGTCGCGCCGTAGCTCGTGCGGATGTCGCGAATCGCGGCTTCGTAGCCGGATCGCTCGGGATGATGATCGACGACGAGATCGATCTTCGAGAGCCGCGCCGGAGGATCGTCGCCGAAGACGTTGGGCTGGACGTCGACGAGCACGAGTCCGTCGTATTCGGCGATCTCCTCGGGCGAGACGACCTTGACGTCGATGCCGACGGCCTCGCACAACGCCTGGTTCTCGGGTCGCTGCACCTCGCCGAAGGAGACGATCGGCGCCGTCGTCCGTTTGCGACCGAGCAGGGTTCGAAGGGCATAGGCCGACGCGATGCCGTCGGGATCCGGGTCGGGCTGGAGCAGGATGGCGATCCGCTCGCGCTGGTCGAGCTGACGGCGGATCTGGACCACGCGATGGAGGTTCGCGAGGTGGTCGAACTCCTCGTTGATGTCGTCGCGGATCAGCGTCTTCCAGCCCGTGCGGCGGAGCGAGGCGTGGTCGGGGAGATCGTCCTGGGTCAGCGCGTCCGAGAGCACGAGGATCGACGCGTCTTCGTCGACCTTGCGGATCTCGCGGACGGCGAGGCGGGTCCAGGGGCCGTCGTCGCTGACGAGCGCGTATTCCTCGTCGACCTTCGGATCGAGCTTCGCGATCGCGCCCTCGTCGAGACCGCCCTGCAGGATCCGGAAGCCCGGGGGCCGCGAGCGGCTCTCGCCCTCGCGCGGAACCCAGGTCAGCTCTTCGGAGAGGTCGGCGCCGATGCGACTCCAAAGTCGCGCGCTCTCGGCCCCATCGCAGATGATGATTCGGCGTCCCACCCGTCCCCTCGGTCGATGCGGGCCGGAGGGTACACCGCCCCGCCAGCGACCGCCGGACTCGGTAGGATCGCGCCCTGCGCCGAGCTGCGACCGGCCGGGAGATGCCGGGGAAGAGCGGTCGGGGGCGAGCAGGAAGGAAAGGAAGAGCACATGCGGCTGGTGAATCTGGAGGGTCGCCTCGGGCTCGACGTGGCCGGGCGGTTCGTGGACCTCGAGCAGGCGAGCCAGGGCCGCATCGGCTCGGATCCGATGGCGGCATTCGCGGCCTGGAGCGAGATCCGTCGCATAGCGTCGGAGCAGACGGTCGAAGGTGCCGGTCGACCGATCCTGCCCCCGCACCTCGGGCCGCCCGTGCCGCGGCCGAGCCAGGTCTTCGCGATCGGGCTGAACTACCGCGACCATGCCGAGGAGGCGGGGCTGCCGATTCCCGCCCAGCCGATGGTGTTCACGAAATTTCCGAGCTGCCTCGCGGGGCCCTGCGCGGAAGTTCCCCTGACCTCGGATCGGGTCGATTGGGAGGTCGAGCAGGTCGTGGTGATCGGCCGCGAGACCCATCGGGTGCGGGCGTCGAACGCCTGGGATCACGTCGCCGGGCTCTGCGTCGGACAGGACGTCTCGGATCGCGCGCTTCAGTTCGCCGACAAGCCGCCGCAGTTCAGTCTCGGAAAGTCGGCATCTGCCTTCGGCCCGCTCGGGCCGGCGCTCGTCTCCCTCGACGAGATCGCCGATCGCGACGATCTGAAGCTGCATTGCTGGATCGACGGGGAGTCCGTTCAGGATTCGTCGACGAGGAACCTGATCTTCGGCGTGCCGGACCTCATCGTCCATCTCTCGCGCTACTGCGTCCTGCGGCCGGGTGATCTGATCTTCACGGGAACGCCCGGCGGTGTCGGCAGCGTCCGCAATCCGAGGCGCTATCTGAAGGTCGGGGAGACGATCGAGAGCGAGATCGAGGGGATCGGGCGGCTCTCGAATCGCTGCGTCGAAGAGGTGGCCGGGGCGTGACGAACGGGGGGGCGGACGCGCCGCAGCGGATCTTCGTGGGGGACGTGCAAGGGTGCGCGGAGGAGCTCGATGAGCTCATCGCCCGCGCCCGCGCGCGCTTCGGCGAGGATTTCGAGCTGTGGGTCGCGGGCGACGTCGTGAACCGGGGGCCGGGCAATCGCCGGGCGCTCGAGCGGGTCCGCGAGCTGGTCGAGGCCGGGCGCGGGCGTTTCGTGCTCGGCAACCACGAGCTCCACATGCTCCAGATCGCCCTCGGCCTGCGCGAGCTCGGACGCAACGACTCCGTCGGAGACGTCCTCGGCGCGCCCGACGCGGGCGAATGGATCGACTGGCTGCTCGCGCGGCCGCTGGTCGAGGCGGGCGAGCTCGCGGGGGAGTCCTTCGTGATGGTGCATGCCGCATCCCATCCCGACTGGCGGCTCGAGGCCCTGCGCGAGATCGCAGACGCGATCCGTGCGCGACTCGCCGGCGGTCGCGAGTCGGCCCGGCGCTTTCTCGCAACCGATGCCGGAGCCGATCCGATGCGCGACGCCCTCGATCGGCTCACCCGCTGTCGCAGCGTCACCGACGGCGGCGGCTGGTCGAGCCGAGATCCGGAGGCGCCGTCGCGTCCATGGCACGTCGCCTGGGCCGAGCGCCGCCATGCGTTCGGCATCGTATACGGCCATTGGGCCCGCCAGGGGCTGCACGTCGCGAAGGGGCTGCGCGGACTCGACACGGGCTGCGTCCATCACGGTCGTGGACGCGACGGATTCCTGACCGCGTGGTTGCCGCAGCCTGCGCTTCGCTCTTCTGGACGCAGCGTCTTCGACGTCCCCGACGACGCGTTCTGGCAGATTCCAGCGCGGCGCCGCTACTACGATCCCGTCGCCGCGGGGACCGGCGACTGACGCGACACGAGCGCGGATCGGGCATTCCTACGAGCAGCTTCCCCCGGATCCGCCGATTGCTTCGAAGCGGCCGTCGGCCGATGCAACGAGCGGCGCGATCGACTCCGCGCGAAGCGAGCTTCTGCTTGAACGACGACTCCGCTCATCCGCTGCCCGATCGATGCCGGCCGGACGAAGCGCGCTACCAGGCGCTCTTCGAGCAGGTCTCGTGCGGGGTGATCCTGCTCGGGCCGGACGGCCGCGTCGTCGCCTCGAATGCGTCGGCGCGGCGGCTGCTCGGCCACGCGCCCGAGTCCATCGCCGAGAGCGGAATCGCCTCGCTCTGCCATCCCGAGGACGTCGAGCGCGAGCATCTCGAGCCCGGCGCGATCGCCAGCGGCATGATCGCGCGCGCCGTCTGTCGTGTGAAGCGGGTGGCGGAGGATCCCTGGTTCTGGGCGGAGCTCTCCGCTTCGCGTCTACCGGATGGAGGCGCGCAGATCATCCTGCGCGACATCACGAGCGAGCGCGAGGCGGCGAGCCGGATCCGGAATCTCGCCTACTTCGACGCGCTGACCGGACTCCCGAACCGCGAGCTCTTCCGCGAGCAGATCGACAAGGCGATCGAACGCTGCCGCCGGGTCGACAAGCCGATGGCGCTGCTCTTCCTCGACATCGACCGCTTCAAGATGGTGAACGACTCGCTCGGTCACTCGAGCGGCGACGTCCTGCTGACCGAGGTCGCCGACCGACTGCGGGCCGCCGTCCGGGGCGGCGACTCGATCGGGCGCCTGACGCAGGCGAGCGCCGCGCAGCGTCCGGCGGAGTCCGGCATCTCTCGGCTCGGTGGCGACGAGTTCACCGTCGTCGTCGCCGATCTCGAGCATCCGCAGGACGCGGCACGCGTCGCTCGCCGGATCCTCCACGCGCTCTCGCGGCCCTTCCTCGTCAGTGGTCAGGAGATCTACGCGACCTGCAGCATCGGGATCGCGGTCTGGCCCGACGACGGCGCCAACAGCGAATTCCTGCTGCGATCCGCGGACGTCGCGATGTATCACGCGAAGAGCCGGGGCGGCGCGACCTACGCCTTCTTCAATTCGAACATGAACCTGACCTCGACGCGTCGCCTCGCTCTCGAGAGCCAGCTCCGCCGCGGACTCGAGCGCGAGGAGTTCCACCTCGTCTATCAGCCGATCCGGGATACCCGGACGGGAAAGGTCTCCGCGGTCGAGGCGCTGGTGCGCTGGAAGGACGGGAATGGGCAAGCGGTCTCGCCCGCCGAGTTCATTCCGATCGCCGAGGAGGCGGGCCTGATCGTCGATCTCGGCGCCTTCGTGCTCCGCACGGCCTGCCGTCAGGCGCGCGCCTGGCAGGATGCGGGCTACGCGCCGATCCGCATGTCCGTGAACATCTCGGTGCATCAGCTGCGCCGGACGGGCATCGTCGATTCGATCGATCAGATCCTGTTCGAATCGGGCCTCGAAGCGGGGCACCTCGAGCTCGAGATCACCGAGAGCTCGATGCTCGACGCGAATCCCAACATCGCGGCGGCGATCGGTCGGCTGCGCGAGCTCGGTGTCGGACTCGCCCTCGACGATTTCGGGACGGGCTTCTCCTCGCTCTCGGCGCTCCAGCGCTTTCCGATCGAGCGGCTCAAGATCGATCGCTCGTTCGTCGCCGGTGTCGGGGAGAAGGCGAGCGACGAGGCGCTCGTCTCCGCGATCGTCGCCCTCGCGAACCGGCTCTCGCTCGAGGTCGTCGCCGAGGGCGTCGAGACCGAGGAGCAGGCGCGCTTCCTCGCGCAGCTCGGCTGTCGCGAGCTGCAGGGCTATCTCTTCAGCCGGCCGCTGGCGGCGGCGGACGTCGCGAGCCAGCTTCCCCGCGACCCGAAGCCCGTTGCCAGGCCAGCCCCCTCGGACGAGGCGGATTGATCGACGGCGCAGCAGCGCAGCGGGCAGAGGAACCTTCGATGCCCGGTCCGCCTTCCGAGTCGTCCCCGAGCCTGCTCGTCACCGCGCTCGCCGCGGGCGGCGACGGCATCGCCCGCATGGCGAACGGCCGCGTCGTCTTCGTCGAGGGCGGCGTTCCCGGCGATCGCGTCGAGCTCGGGGCATCGAGGGAGCGCCGCGGCACGCTGCGCGCCCAGATCGCCCGTATCGCCGAGGCGAGCCCCGACCGGGTCGAGCCGCGCTGTGCCCATTTCGCCGACTGCGGCGGCTGTGTCTGGCAGCACGTCCGCTACGAGGCGCAGCTCGAGGCGAAGCGCGAGATCGTGCGTGCGGCGCTCGAGCGGATCGGCGGGCTTCGGCTCGCCGACGAGATCGCGATCGTCGCATCCCCCGACGCCTATCACTATCGCTCGCGAACGCGCGTCGTCGAAGCCGAGGGCGGCGTCGGTTATCGAAGGCGCGCATCGAACGAGGCGCTGCGGGTCGAGGGCTGTCCCGTGCTCGTGCCTGCGCTTCAGACCGCGCTCGCAGAGCAGGGGCGACGGGTCGCGGCCGAGCAGGAGCGCGAGCATGGGTCGGCTGCGCGCCGAGAGCCGGCGAGCGGCTCGCGCCGCCCGCCGGGTCGGACGCGTGGGCGCGCCGCAGAGCCCCGGGAATGGGTGATCACCGCCGGCAGCGACGGGCCGGCTCGGGTCGAAGCGGTCGTTGGGCGCGAAGCGCTCGCGGAAGCCGGAGCGAAGGGGGAGCGCAGCGACGCAATGGGCGCCGAGGTCGCGATCGAGGTCCTCGGCGAGCGGCTGCGGATCGGCGGACCGGGCTTCATCCAGGGCAACGCGCTGCTCTGGGAGCGCCTCGCGAGCGAAGTCGTGGCGCGCTGTCTGCGGCCGCGGGCGGGTCGGATCCCCCGGCGCTTCGTCGAGCTCTATGCGGGAATCGGGTTCTTCACCCTCCCGCTCGCCCGCCGCGGGCTCTCGGGAATCGCCGCCGAGAGCGATCGCCAGGCCGTCGCCGATCTCGTCTTCAATCTATCGCGCGCTGGGCTTTCGGACGCGGTCGCCGCGATCGAGGCGCAGGTCGAGCACCGGATCGATCTGCCGACCTGGCTCGCAGAGGCGGATCTCCTGCTCGTCGACCCGCCGCGCGCCGGGCTCGATGCCGCGGTTCGGGAATCGATCGCGAAGTCGGGGCCGGGCATCGTCGTCTACGTCTCGTGCGATCCGGCGACGCTCGCGCGGGATCTGAAGAGGCTCGTCGCGGACGGATATCGCGTCGAATCGGTCGTCGCGTTCGACCTCTTTCCGCAGACGCCCCACGTCGAGACGGTCGTACGGCTCGAGCGCTGATCCGCTCAGGGCTCGATCAGTCCGTGGCGCAGCGCATAACGCACGAGCTCGGTCGCCTTGCGCACGCCGAGCTTGCGCATCAGGCTGGTTCGATGCGCCTCGACCGTCTTCGTGCTGACGTCGAGCTGGACGGCGACCTCCTTCGCGGAGAGTCCTTCCGCGATGAGATGGAGGATTTCGCGCTCGCGGCCCGAGAGCAGGGAGAACGGATCGTCCGGCGCAGGCAGCGGGGAGCGCAGACGCTCGACGATCTCGCGCGCGACGGCCGGGCTGAAATAGCTGCCGCCCTTCAGCGTCTCCCGGACCGCGGTCACGATCTCGGCCGCGCGACCGTTCTTCAGGATGTAGCCGTCGGCGCCGAGCGAGATCGCGCTCTGGATGAAGTTGGCGTCGCTGTGGACGGAAAGCAGGATGACCTTCGTTCCCGGGTAATCGCTGCGCAGGCGCTCGAGGGTCTCGAGACCGCCGAGTCTCGGCATCGTGATGTCGAGGACGACGACATCGGGGCGCAGGCTCGCGACCCGTTCGAGGACCTCGCGGCCGTCGGCTGCTTCGCCCGACACCTTGAAGTCCGGCTCGGACTCGAGGAGACGACGCAAGCCCTCTCGCACGATGCCGTGGTCGTCCGCGATCACGATCGAAATCATGGGCGCAGGGTACAGAGACGCGTCGGTCCCATCAATCGGCCCGATCGGCGACGGTGACAGCGGGGGAGCGTCATTGTACGTTCCGCCGCGTCCGTCCATCGCCTGGCGAATCGAGGCGCGCGCGTGTTCCGCAGAGATCCGAAGCGACGCAGTTCCGGGTATCGACCGAACGGCGATCGTGCCTCGGCGTCGAGAGCGGAGCGTCGCGCCGACCCGGAGCCCTTCGTCCTCTACCTCGAGGGCGCGCGCGACCGGGAGA
>CAUJGH010000206.1 GCA_963169575.1 Myxococcota bacterium
CCCTCGATCAGCCCTTCAACATCTTCGTCGCAGGGATCGGCGGGACGGGCGTCATCACGATCGGTGCGCTGATCGGCATGGCGGCCCATCTCGAGGGCAAGGGCGTTTCGCTGCTCGACGTGACGGGCCTCGCCCAGAAGAACGGCGCGGTCGCGAGCCATGTCCGGGTCGCGATGAAGCCCGAGGATCTGCATTCGACGCGCATCTCGGCGGGCGGTGCGGATCTCGTGCTCGGCTGCGACATCGTCGTGACCACCGGCCAGGACGGGCTCGCGAAGCTCTCGCCGGCGCGGACGCAGGCGATCGTGAACACCCACGTCGCGCCGACGGCGGATTTCGCATCGCATCCCGACCTCGACATGTCTTCTTCGGGCATGGAAGCGCGTCTGCGCGCGGCGATCGGCGAGGAGCAGCTCGAGCTCGTCGACGCGACGAAGCTCGCGACGGCGCTGCTCGGCGATGCGATCGGGGCCAACCTCTTCCTGGTCGGGTTCGCGCTCCAGCGCGGCCTGATCCCGGTCGGGCTTCCGGCCCTCGAGCGCGCGATCGAGCTGAACGGCCGTGCGATCGAGATGAACAAGCGGGCGCTCGCCTGGGGGCGCCTCGCCGCCCACGATCGCAAGCGGGTCGAGGAGCTCGCCGCGCCGCGCATCCGCGCCGCCAAGAGCCCCGCGCAGGCCGAGACGCTCGAGGCCCTCGTCGAGCGCCGGGTCCGCTTCCTGACCGACTACCAGAACGAGCGTTATGCGCGGCGCTATTCCGACTTCGTCGCCCGCGTCGCCGGGGCGGAGCGCGCGATCGGGCAGACGGACGGTCGGCTCGCCCGGGCCGTCGCGCGCTACTACTTCAAGCTGCTCGCCGTCAAGGACGAGTACGAGGTCATGCGCCTCTGGGCGAGCGAGGCCTTCAAGCGCCAGGTCGAGACGGAGTTCGAAGGGGACTACAAGCTCCAATTCCATCTGGCGCCGCAGCTCTTCTTCCCCCGCGATCCGGCGACGGGCCGCGTGAAGAAGCTGACGATCGATCGGCGCATCATGAAGCTCATGACCCGGCTCCGGCATCTGAAATTCCTGCGACACACCCCGCTCGACCTCTTCAACAAGACCGCCCATCGACGGCGCGAGTGGGCGCTCGTCGCGGACTACGAGCGCGTCGTCGACGAGCTGCTGCGGGGGCTCTCGCCGCAGAATCTCGACCTCGCCGTCCAGATCGCCGAGATCCCCGAGCAGATCCGGGGCTTCGATACGGTGAAGGACGCCCAGGCGGAGACCGCGAAGGAGAAGGAGGCGCAGCTTCTCGACGCCTTCCGCAAGTCCGCGGGCCAGAAGAGCCTCGCGAGCGAGCGGAGCTGACCGGAGGTCAGGGGTCGGAAGTCGCCGAGGGTCCTCCCGCATCCGGCAGATCCGGTGCATCATCGGCCCTTCGCCCGCGCAGGCCCCGATCGGGTCGCCGGGCGATGACCCGTTTGCGGCGAATCGGGCTACTCCCGATGGATCGAGCGCCTCGCTCGCGGACGACTGCCTCCGGCGGTCGCGCGCCTGCAGGGCGATCCGTGACCGACGAACGAAGACCGAAGACCGACGACTGAAGACCGAAGACGAACGAAGACGAACGAAAGACACAGAGAAAGAATCCGATGACGACTCGCAAGACGGCCGCGGAAATCCGGCAGATCCTCGCCAGCCGGAAGCTCGAGCGCGTGGTGGTGCTCGGCGCGAATGGAACGATGGGCTACGGGAGCGCCGCGCTCTTCACGACGGCGGTGCCCGAGGTGATCCTGCTCGCGCGCACGAAGGCGAAGGCCGACGAAGGGCTCGCGGCGGCGATCAAGCAGGTCCGCTCGCCCACCGTCGCGAACCGCGCGACGACCGGCGACTACGACCATGATCTCGCCGGTGCGGTCGCCGGGGCCGATCTGATCTTCGAGGCGCTGACCGAGGACATGGCGCTGAAGAAGGAGATCTTCGACAAGGTCGAGGCGGCTCGCCGGCCCGATTCGATCGTCGCGACGGTGACGTCGGGGCTCTCGATCAACGCGCTCTGCGCGGGGCGGAGCGAGTCGTTCCGGAAGCATTTCCTGGGCCTTCATTTCTTCAATCCCCCGAACGTCATCGTCGGGACGGAGCTCATTGCCGGTCGGGACACCGATCCGGCGATCGTCGATTTCATCGATCTCTTCAGCCAGATCCGGCTCGGCCGCGAGATGGTGCGGACCTTCGATACGCCGGCCTTCGCGGGCAACCGGGTCGGCTTCAAGGTCATGAACGAGGTCGCGCAGCTCGCGGGAGAGATCGGCCCGCTGCTCGCCGACAAGCTCGTCGGTCCCTATACGGGCCGGGCGATGACGCCGCTCGCGACCGTCGACCTCGTCGGCTGGGACATCCATCGCGCGATCGTCGACAACGTCTACGCGAACACGAGCGACGAGGCCCACGAGACCAATCGGCTGCCCGACTACATGGCGAAGCTCATGGAGCAGGGCGTGCTCGGCAACAAATCGGGCCGGGGCTTCTTCAAGAAGGACGGCAAGAAGCGTCTCGTGCTCGATCCGGCGACGGGCGACTATCGACCCGAGGCGGAGATCGCGCTGCCCGAGCTCGGCTACATCGCGCAGGTCGCCGCGCTCCACCGGGACGGCCGCTACAAGGAGGGCATGCGCGTCTTCCGGCATGCCGAGGGCGAGTACGCGAAGATCGCGCGCAAGGTGATCGCGGGCTACGTCGCCTACGCCTTCAACCGAGTCGGCGAGGTCACCGAGACGATCGACGGCATCGACCGTATCATGGGCATGGGCTTCAACGCCGCGCCGCCCTCGGTGCTGGTCGATTCGATCGGCCTCGCGGACACGGTCTCGATGATCGAAGAGGCAGGGCTCGCCGTGCCGAAGATCCTGGCGGACGAGCTCCGCGCCGGAAGGACCGAGCGATTCTTCGCGCATCCGCGCATCAACATCGGGCGCTTCTTCGTCGCGGAGTAGAGCGGCGCGAGGCGGGACGACGGCGAACGCAAGAGCGGGGGCGCGCGGCGCCTTCGGCAGCAACGAACGGGAGACGAGGCAATGGCGGCTGGCTCGGAAGTGTACGTGCTCGGCGGATACCAGACGGACTTCGCGCGCAACTGGACGAAGGAGAACAAGCATTTCTCCGCCCTGATGCGCGAGAGCGTGCAGGGCGCGCTCGAGGCCTGCCAGATCGCGCCCGAGGAGATCCAGAGCGCCCACGTCGGCAACTTCGCCGCCGAGCTCTACTGCATGCAGGGCCATCTCGGCGCGTTCTTCACCGAAGTCGATCCCGCCTTCAGCGGCCTGCCCACCGGCCGCCACGAAGCCGCCTGCGCCTCCGGCTCGATCGCGATCCTCGCGGCCTCCGCCGAGATCGAGGCCGGCCGCTACGACCTGCAGGCCGTCGTCGGCATCGAGCAGATGAAGACGGTCTCGGCCGACGTCGGCGGCTCCTACCTCGGCACCGCCGCCTGGTACGAGCTCGAGGCAAAGGGCGTCGAGTTCCCGTTCCCGAAGCTCTTCGGCAAGCTCGGCGACGAGTACGACAAGCGCTACGGCCTGAAGGACGAGCATCTCGCCGAGATCTCGAAGATCAACTACGCGAACGCCAAGCTGAACCCGAACGCGCAGACCCGCAGCTGGTACATGAACAAGGATCACGCCCTCTGCCGGACGGAAGACAATCCGGCCGTCGGCGGCCGCATCCGCATCGCCGACTGCTCGCAGGTCACCGACGGCGCCGTCACGATCTTCCTCGCCTCGCGCCAATACGCCGAGCGCTGGGCGCGCGGCGTCGGCAAGAAGCTCTCCGAGATTCCGCGCATCAAGGGCTGGGGCCACAACACGGCCCGTCTGAAGTTCGCCGACAAG
>CAUJGH010000207.1 GCA_963169575.1 Myxococcota bacterium
GGGCGGGCGGGGCGGATGCGAATGCGTGTCCATCGAGTCGCTCAATCTAGTCGATCATGAAGAAACGAATCAACTTGATCAATCAAAGAATGCTCGTCAACGTGGGCGGCCGGTGCACAGACCGGCAGCCCGCCGGAACCCGAGCGGCAGGCGGGGGCAGGGCGGCGCATGGGGGGAGGGCAGAGGGGTGGGCGAGATCGGTCCCGAGCTCTGGGTGCTCTGGGGCGTCAGCCTCGCAACCGCGGCCGTGTCCGCGATCCTCGGAATGGCGGGCGGCATCCTGCTCCTGGCCGTGATGCTTCTCTACCTGGATCCGGTGGTCGCGATTCCCGTTCATGCGATCGCGCAGCTCGCCTCCAATGCGAGCCGCAGCCTGGCCCATTGGCGCTCGATCCGCCGGGACCTCGTGCTGCCCTATCTGATCCTGCTGCTGCCCGCCGGGCTGCTCTCGATCCCGCTCACCCGGCACGCGCCGCCCGACCTGCTCCGCGCCCTGATCGGGGTCTTCGTGCTCGTCGCGACCTGGCGACGCGATTGGCTGCTGCTCGGCCTGCGGCCGGAGGCCGTCCCGCTCGGGCTCCGTTTCACGCTGGTCGGCGGCCTCGCCGGGCTGCTCGGTCCGGTCGTCGGGGCGACCGGTCCGTTCATCGCGCCCTTCTTTCTCGGCCTCGGCCTCTCGCGCTTCGAGCTGATCGGGACGATCGCCGCCTGCCAGGCGACCGGCCATCTCGCGAAGATCGGCCTCTTCGGCGCCGGCGGCTTCGCGTTCGGGCAACACGCGCCGCTCTACCTCGGCATGATCCTCGCCGCCGTCGCCGGCACCGCCCTCGGCACGCGGATCCTCGCGTTCATTCCCGAGCAGCGCTTCGCCGCGATCTTCAAGGCGGCGCTCACGCTGCTCGCCCTGCGGCTGATCGCGTCGGGGCTCCCGCTCGCGTTCGACTAGCACCCGAAGATCGCTGGCCGCACGGCTCGCCGCTGCCGGCGCCAGCGCCCGCGGCGGCGAACGCGCCCGCGAGCGCGCCCGCGAACGTCAGAGGTCGTAGCGGATGACGCTGCGGATCACCTCGCCGTCGTGCATCAGCTCGAACGCCTCGTTGATGCGCGCGAGCGGCAGCTCCTTCGTCACCATCTCGTCGAGCTTGACCCGGCCGTTCATGTAGCGATCGACGAGGCCCGGCAGCTGCGTGCGCCCCTTCGTGCCGCCGAAGGCGCTGCCCTTCCAGACGCGGCCGGTGACGAGCAGGAACGGGCGCGCGTGGATCTCCTTGCCCGCGCCGGCGACGCCGATGATGATCGACTGGCCCCAGCCCTTGTGGGCGATGCGGAGCGCCGTGCCCATCGTCTCGACGTTGCCGATGCATTCGAAGGAGTAGTCGACGCCGCCATCCGTCGCGTCGATCACGTACTGCTCGAGATCGCCGACGTCCTTCGGGTTGATGCATTCGGTCGCGCCGAACTGGAGCGCGAGCGGGAACTTCTTCGGGTTCATGTCGATCGCGATGATGCGCTCGGCGCCGGCCATGACCGCGCCCTGCACGACCGAGAGCCCGATGCCGCCGAGCCCGAGGATCGCGACGGTCGAGCCGGGCTCGACCTTAGCCGTATTCAAGACGGCGCCGATGCCCGTCGTGACGCCGCAGCCGAGCAGGCAGACCTTGTCGAGCGGCGCGTCCTTGCGGACCTTCGCGAGGGCGATCTCGGGGACGACGGTCGCGCGGGCGAAGGTCGACGTGCCCATGTAGTGGTGGATCGGATTGCCGCGCCAGCGGATCCGGCTCGTGCCATCGGGCATCAGGCCCTTGCCCTGGGTCGCCCGGATGGCGCCGCAGAGATTCGTCTTGCCCGAGAGACAGAATTTGCAGGCGCGACATTCGGGGGTGTAGAGCGGAATGACGTGGTCGCCGACGGCGAGCGACCGGACGCCCGGGCCGACGGCCTCGACGACGCCCGCCCCCTCGTGGCCGAGCACGGCCGGGAAGAGGCCCTCCGGATCGTCACCCGAGAGCGTGAACGCATCCGTATGACAGACGCCCGTCGCCGCGAGGCGAACGAGGCATTCGCCCTCCTTCGGACCCTCGAGCTCGATCATGTCGATCTCGAGCGGCTTTCCCGCTTCGACGGCGATGGCAGCTTCGACCTTCATCTTTCCCCGGACCTCCTGCGCGCGCCGACCTCGCGCCGGCGCGTGAATCGAAAACTACGATGCATCCGCCGCATCCGCCGCCCGAACACCGAGCGCCGCGCGCTCCTTCGCCACGATCGGGCGGGTCAGGGGATGCACGTTCATCGCCTCCATGAACCTCGCGAGCCGGGGCCAGCGCGCCGGATCGACGACGACTCCGACATGCTCGAGGTTCACGATCGGCGACCAGACCGCGATCGCCGAGATCTCGATCGCGGCCGTGCCGCGCGCCTCGCCGGCTGCGGCGATCTCTGCGCCCCCCGACGCACTCGACGGCGAAGACGCCGCGCGCAGCCGGCCCGGCGTCAGGTAGAGCGCCTCGAGCTGATCGAACACGGGCGGCACGACCTCCTCGAGCTGACGCTGGACGAGCTCTTCGTTGCCGGTCTGGCGCAGAACGTGCGGCCGCACGACCCGCTCGTAGAAGATCGGCTCGCAGGCATCGACGAGCCGCGTATCCGCGTACTCCTCCCAGAAGAGCGAAGAAGCGAACGCCCGCGCATCCGCGGGATAGACCGAAGGCGACGGCACCCGCCGCTCGAGATAGGCGCAGATCGCCGACGAGTCCGGCAATACGAAATCCGGCTCTTCCCAGACGGGCACCTTCCGCATCGGCGAGATCGCGAGGAATTCCTCGTCCATCGCGCCCGGCATCACGCTGACGTGCCGATGAGCGATGCCCTTCGCCGCCAGGACGACGCGAACCTTGCGCACATAGGGCGCGAAGACGACGCCGTGCAGGATCCCCTCCGGAGCGGCGTCCGTCATCGGCCTAACCTTCGCCACAGTTGCGCAGGATCGAGAACGCGACCAGCGCGATGACCCAGAACAGGCTGCCGAAGGTCCGCAGCAACGTCGAAGCCAGGGAAGACGGCGCCTCCTCGGGCACGTCGACCCGATCCGCATGGCCTGCGCCCGGAGCGCCCGCGACTTCGGCGGGCCCTGCAGCGTCGTAGGCCCCCGGCGATCTTCCTTCTTCTTCCGAGGTGCGGGTCCGGATCCACTCCGGCAAACCCGTCGTGTCGAGGGCCTGCGCCGGCGATGCGCCCGCGGCCGAAGTCGGCCCGCCGCAGTGGACGCAGCGCCGCGTCTCGACGGGAAAGCTGACGTCACAGCGCGGGCAGCGGACCTCGTAGGGCGTCGACTCGCGCCGGATCAATGGACACCCGCGGTCGAAAAGAGCCGCGCCGGATCGATCTGCATCGCGCGCAGCACGTGCTCCCACATCTCCTCGGCCGGCACGTCGAACACGACCTCGGGCGAGAGCGGCGCGACGACCCAGGCGCCCTGCGCGAGCTCCGCCTCGAGCTGTCCCTTGCCCCAGCCGGCGTAGCCGAGAAAGATCCGCAAATCCTGCGGCGGATGGGCCGCGAGCTGCTGCAGGACGTCCATCGAGCCGGCGAAGCAGAGCTCGCCCTCGAGGCGGGAGACCTGATCGCCTTCGATCTCCGTATCGACGTCGTCCTGGAAGAGCAGCCAGCCGGTATTCGTCTCGACGGGACCGCCCCAACCGACCTCGGCGCCCGCCCGGCCGTTCCAGCTGAATTCGAGGCTCTCGCACAATTCGCGCACGGAGAGCTCGACCTCCCGGTTCAGCACGAGCCCGAAGGTCGAGTCCGCGTCGTGGTGCACGATCAGGACGACCGCACGACGAAAATTCGGATCGGCGAGCTGGGGCATCGCCACCAGCAACGAGGAACAGAGCTCGGATTTCGACACGCGCCGAGCGTAGCAGCGGCGTGCGCGGCGGAGCCATGCGGCGGCGGCGCGCGGGGCGGACCCCTGTGGCGCGGCGCGAGGCGCCGAGGATGGAGGGCCCGGCGGCGGGGACGGGTACGCTGCATTCATGCTGGACGACGCAGGGGCGCGCGCGGGGAGCGCAGGGGCGACGGGCCGGGCGGCGGCCATCGGGGCGCTGCATCTCGCGGGCTTCGCTGCGACGAGCGCGCTGCTGGAGCGCGCGGTGCGCTGGCTCCCGGGATTCGAGGCGAGCGGACTCGCCGAGCGCCTGGCAGGGGCCGCGGCGGCGGCGGTCGCGGACGGCGGGGTCGGCGGATGGACCCGCCTCGTCCTTCGGGAGGCCGTCGTCCCGGCGGCGGCCGAGGAGCTGCTGTTCCGGGGGGTCGTCTTCGCCGGCCTGCGCCGCGCGGCAGGGCCGCGAGCCGCGGTCCTCGGGAGTGCCCTGCTCTTTGGCGCGGCGCATGGCGATCTCCACCACGGGCTCGTCGCGGCTCTGCTCGGGATCGTGCTCGGCTGCCTGCGGGAACGCCACGGCCTGGCCCTCGCCTTCGGCGCCCACGCCCTCAACAACGCGCTCGCCTTCTCGGTCCCGGCCGGGCCGGCGTTCTTCGGGATGGGCCCTGCGATGGACCTCGCGCTCGGACTCGTGCTCGCCGGCAGCTCGAACGCAGTCCTGCTGCAGGCGCTGCGCAGCGGCGCTCGCGGCGATCCGCGCCGCGCGGAGGCGACTTCAGGGGATGCGGGCGGGTGACGAAGATCGGAGCAGCTGCCGATCGCGTCCTTCCCTGCGGTCCGGCGAGGAGTCTGCGAGATGAAGCCGGCATCCCCCGCGACGGGCATCGTCCTCGTCGATGATGGCGAGCTCGACGAGGTCGTGCGCGTACTCGAGGCCGGCGGCATCGCCTTCGAGCGATTTCGCGGCGGTCAGATTCCCGAGCGGATCGCGCTTCCGAGCGAGCTGCTGATCGTCACCTCCCGGCGACTCGAACACGTCGCGGCGGTCCGCAGCCGCGGCCCGGACACCGAAAAGCCAATGCGCATCGTCGCCGTCGCCGACGAGAGCCCCGCGCTGCGCCGCCGCCTGCGCCGCCATGGCATGCAGCTGCTCGTCCGCCTGCCGGCGCAGCGCGAGACCTGGCGCTTATTGATCGCCCGGGCGCTCTACCAGGGCGAAGAGCGCCGCGACGATCTCCGCGTCGCGACCGAGGTCCCCGTCGACGCCGACCGCGGCGATGCCCTGCTCGTCGATCTCTCGAACCGCGGCTGCCGCGTCCAGACGCGCGCGCCGCTCGGCGTCGGCGACGCAATCCGGTTCTCGATTCCCGCGAGCGCGCTTCCCGACGCGGCGGCGGGGCCGCTCGCGCTCTCCGGGCGCGTTCGCCGCGTCGCCGTGCTCTCGGACTCGGGTCGCCGAACCTGCGCCGTCGTCTTCGATGCAGACCTGCCGCGCAGCGCGCGCCAGCGACTCGCGGCCGCGATCAACCACTGGGCCGCCTCCGCGATGTCGATGCCCGGACTCGGGGCCGCGGCCAGCGGACCGGCCATCCCGAGCTGTCGCCTGCCCTCTCTCCCCGGCCTGATGCTCGACGACGAGACCGATCCGCCCGTGCGCGCCCAGGGCGAGGTCGCGATCGAGCTCGCCCCCGGATCCGCAGCGCCGGGCGAACGCGCCGGGGCCGGCGACGACGAACGCCGAACGGGGCCCCGCGGCGCCTTTCCGTCCCTGCTGCGCGCTTGCGGCGAGGACAAGACGCTGGCCCTCGTCGGCCGGGATCTCTCCGCCGGCGGGATGCGGATCGAGCGCCATCCGGGGCTCGCGCTCGGGGATCGCCTGCGGCTGACGCTCCATGGGCCGACGCTGACGCATCCGATCCCGCTCGAGGCCGCAATCGTGCGCGACGACGCCGAGCAGGGCCTCGCCCTCGCGTTCATCGGCGTGTCGGCGGAGACGGCGTTCGCGCTCGAGAAGCTCGTCGCCTGCCTGCCCGACGTCGAATCCCTCGTCGATGGCGAGCTCGCCGGTCTCGGCAGCGTGCTCTCGGAGATCGTGCGCGAGACGGCCTAGTGTCCCGTCCGGCGCGCCCGCGCTTTTTTTCCGGGCCTCGGTTTGCAATGATGGGGCGAACCGAGGAGTACCCCGTGAGCGAAGGCAGCAATCCCCTGGGCGACATCGCCGTCGACGTCGACAACCTCTACCGCGAAGAGACTTTCACCGATCTGAAGGTCGCTTCCATCCGCCGCCTGACCCCGATCAAGATCGACGGCAGCGACGATGCGTCGCGCCCGGCCCTCTTCGTCGGTGAGACGACCCTGATGTCCTCGCGCGGCCCCCTCCCGATCAATTGTCCGATCGACGCGACGAGCCTGCGCGAGGCGATCGCCGCCTTTCCCCAGGCCGTCCAGAACGCGGTCGAGCGCCTGATGGAAGAAGCGCGGGAGATCCAGCGCCAGGAAGCGAGCCGCATCGTGGTCCCGGGCCAGATGCCCGGCGGCGGCCTCGGCGGTCCGTTCGGCGGCGGCGGGCGCGGCGGCATCATCGGCTGAAACGGCGGGACACGGCGCGCCGAGCGCGAACGCCGATCGCCCAAAGAGAAGGGGCCGGGCATTGCTGCCCGGCCCCTCGTCGTTTCGTCGCCACCAGGCCGTGACGACTAGAACTCCGACTGACCGGAGACCGAGCTGCACGGACCGACGGTGTTGACCGTGGTCTGGGCCGGGCCGACACCCGTCGCCGCACACTCGGCGTGGACCGGCGTCGCCGGCGTCGTGAGGTCGTTGGCCGGCTTCACGTAGCCCCAACCCTGGTTGGTGCCGTTGTCGTCGATGTCCGCGGCCGCCGAGATGGCGTACGAGCTCGGCGAGCCGACGCCGACGCCGTACTGGAAGAACACGTTGCCTTCCGGAGCCCAGCCGAGCTGGTCGAAGTCGGCACCCGCCGTCGGCGTGTCGAAGAAGGCCTTCGTCGGGCCGGGGATGCCGGTCGTCGGGATCGCCACCGCGGCGACGTACTGTCCGAACTCGGCGAGGTAGGACTCCTCGGCGGTGCGGATCGCCGCGATGTTCACCTTGCCCTCGGAGCTCTTGCTCTTGAGCTGGAAGCGCAGGAAGTTGGGGATCGCGATCGCGGCGAGAATACCGATGATGGCGACCACGATCATGAGCTCGATGAGAGTGAAGCCCTTCTTGGACTTGCGAATGAGTTTGCTCATTAGTTGGGTCTTTCCTTGTTTTTTGAATGCGTAACTCGAGTGACCGAGTCCCTGCTCCGTGCAGGATGGAATGCGGCTTCCGAGCTCCCAACCAGGAGGGCACTCGTTCCGCCGGTCCCGAGCGAGAGCAACCATCGTGCCAGCTCTCGTTCTTCGCCCGGCCGAACCGATCGACGACCGGCAGGTCCGCAGACCAGGTGCTTGGTCGGTCGGGCGGATCGCTCGCTTCAATGTTTTGAACGAATTCGAGCGGGTCTTCGCCGGAGCGCGCTCCGGCGCCCTCGAAACACCGCGGAGTGACGCAACGGGTCAGCCGGACCGACGAAAAACGTCACCGCGAAACCGCTCCGGATGCAGACTTGAAACGCGAGCGGAGCGGGCGAGCGGGATGGATCGCAGGTCGACCGAAGCGGCGGCGGCAACGGATCGGCAACTCACCGGCAAGTCGTCGACGCTAGGCCGACCCTGCGCCCGCATCGGACGGCCGCCGAAGCGGTCAGCCGCGCGGGCGGCGATCGAAGGGATCGGGCGGCGGCGTGGCCTCGCTGACGCAGGGCTTCGGATCTCGCTGATGGACGTCCCAGCGAAGGCCGCATTCGGAGCAGACGAGACCGGGACCGAATCGATGGCCGGAGGCGCCGGGGCGCTCGCCGGGCTCGCCGCCGCCGGACTCGCTACCCGATCCATCCGAGGGATTGCCGCCCGACCGCTTCCGCCCTTCGCCGCGCCCACGCTCACCCATTCGCCCGGCCTCCTGAGCCCGCCCGGCGGCGAGTGACGCGCAGTATAGCGGCGATGGACGCGGCCCCGGCGGCTCGCTCGAAGCGCTCTTCTCCGCGCAACGCCGCTTCAGCGAGAACGCTTCAGCGAGAAGAGGCCGAGACGCGAGAAGTCTGCTCGAGATCGGAGACGAGCACCGGCGTCTGCGCCGTCGTCGCGGGCAGGCCGGTGAAGCGGGTCGCCAGCTCCGCGCGGCAGGCCGAGCCTTCGCAGAACACCGAGCGCAGGATGTTCGCGGCCAGCTCGGAGGAACGCGCCCACCAGAGATGGCCGTGGACCTGGAGGACGACGACGCCGACTTTCGGATCCTCCGCCGGCGCGACGCCGAAGAACCATTCGTAGCGCCCGCTCGGGTTCTTGCCGTTCAGGTTGCCGGTCTTGCCGGCGACCTCGATCGGGCCGAGCAGCGGGACGCCCCTGCGCGTCCGGAAGGCGCGGCGGGCGGTTCCCCGCTTCGTCGTGGCGACCATCAGCTCGCGCAGCTCGTCCGCGGTTCGCGGGCTGACGACCCGGCGCGCCGCCGTCGTCCCCGGCAATGCGACGACGTGGTTCTCCGCATCGACGACGCGATCGATCCAGCGAGGCTCGATGAGCCGCCCGTCGGTGAGCACCGACGCGAGGCTCGCGACATGAAGCGGTGTCACCCGAACGCCGTCGAGGCCACTGCCGAGCTGCCCGAGGTCGTAGCGATTGGCGGCAGGCTCGACCTGGCCGGCTTCGTGGCCGATCGCCGGGCGGCTCGCCCATCCGAAGAGCTCGATCATGCGGCGCAGGCGCGGCTCGCCGAGGCCGTGGATGGCCCACTGCGAGAAGCATTGGTTGTTCGAGGTCGAAATCGCCTCTTCGAGGGTCGAGTGATTGCCGGCCCTCGGGCGATCGAGACGGCTCGGGCTCAGCCGGTATTTGTTGCCCTGGTAGAGGCAGTCCCAGACGGCCGGGTCCGCGCGCTTCTCGAGCAGGGCGGCCGCGGTGATGACCTTGATGATCGAAGCGGCCGGATAGGCGCGCTCGACGGGCAGGACGTTCGCGTCGGTCGCGGCATAGGCGAGCAGGCGGCCCGTCTTCGGGTCGATCACGATCGCGACGCCCCGCTCGACGCGACCGCGGCGGAGGATGTCGAAGACGTCCTGGGTCAATCCCTCGTCGAGGGTGTATTCGACCTTGACCCGGCCGCCCGCCGGATTCCCGGCGGCAGCGCCTGCAACGACGCCGGGCATCGCGAGCTCCCGGGCATCGATCCATTCCGAGAGCCGCGGTCGGAGCGGACCCCGCCCGCGCGCCGGACCCTGGTCGGTCGGTGCGGCGGCGAGCGTCGCCGTCTCGCGCGCGGCCGGATTCGCCGCCGGGCGGGCCAGGGCTCGCGCGGACTCGAAACGCGTCCGACTGGCCGGCGGCGTCCCGAGCCGTGAGCCGGAAAAGGGATCGTCGAGGGGGATGGCGCCGGAGGGGTCGAGGGCCGCCGGAAGCACGGCCGGCCGACCGCCCGGAGCCGCGGCCGCAGCCGGCGCGGGCGGACGCTCGGGCCCGGCGTCGAAATCCGATCGCGGAGCGGTATCCATTCGGGATCCGCCGCGCGCGGCCGCATCGGATCCCGAAGGCGAAGGAGCGGCGGGGAAATGGGGGGCTCCGGGCCAGCGCGGCGGCGCGGAGACCGGGCGAATGCCGGAATCGGCTGCGGGCGCGGCTTCAGCGGCGGCGTCCGAAGCGGCTGCGCGCTCCGATTGGTCGAGCTCCCGCGACGGGCTGTGGCTCGCCTGGCTTGCCCAACCGAGGGCGAGGAACGCGGTCGCGGTTCCGGCGACGACGGCCTTGCCGAGATGGGTCAGCCGGGAGGGGCGGCGGCGATAGCGGTTTCGAGGCGGACGGGAGAACAACATCAGGCCAGCATGCTCCGCACGCGACGGCGCGAACCGGCCCGCGTGCGCGGCCCCGGCATCGATCCGCCGAAGTCCGGGAGAAGGAATGGGGACCGCCTGCTCGGCCCGCCTGCCTCCCGTTCTCCCCACCCTCGCCGGATCGACGGATCCAGCGCCGAACTCGAGCGCAAATTACAGGGCAACGACCGACCTGACCTCGGGAATCTCGTCCTTGAGACGGGCCTCGATCCCCATTTTGAGGGTGATGGAAGAGCTCGGGCACCCGGCACAGGCGCCCTGGAGGACGACCTCGACGATGCCGTCGTGGTAGCCCGCGA
>CAUJGH010000208.1 GCA_963169575.1 Myxococcota bacterium
CGCGATCCACTTGAGAGCGAACTAGCCCCTGCCCGGATCGCCCGCGAGAGCGGCGCCAAACGGTGCAGGGACGAGGGAAGAGAAGATCGAGACGATGAAGGAGACGAACATGGCGCTCGAATGGCTTCGCGAAAACTACGATTGGCAGGCAGCCCTCGCCTTCGTCGGCCTGCTGGCGATCACCAGCATCGTCGGCAACTGGCTGACCTTCAAGATTCCGGTCCTCGCCGAGATGCGCGAGACCAACCGCGCGGTCGACAAGACGAAGCTCGCCCGCGAATCGTTCCGCAACGCGATCAAGATCAACAACAAGTCGGGGCTCTATACGAACCTCGCCTTCTACGCGACGATCCTGCCCTTCTGTGTCGGCTTCGACAGCCGGCCGATCTGGCGCCACGTCGTCGACGTCTTCGCCGTGCTGCTCGTATTCGACTTCATGTACTACCTGACCCATCGCTTCCTGTTCCACGGGACGCTGCTGCGCAAGGTCCACTCGCTCCACCACCAGGCCCGCAAGCCGACCTACGTCGACGCGCTCTACGTACATCCGCTCGAGACGTTCATCGGCCTCTCGCTCTTCCTCGGCTCGATCCCGCTGGTCGCTGTCGTGACGGGCGGACCGCTGCACGTCGTCTCGATGGTGGTCGCGACGCTGCTCTTCACGCATCTGAACAGCCTGAACCACGTCTACACCAACCTGCCCGCGCCCTTCGGCTGGGTGAACACGATCACCGGCGTGCACGCGGCGCATCACGTCGACATGAGCCACGGCAACTACGCGACGCTGACGATGTTCTACGACAAGCTGTTCGGGACCTACGAAGAACCGATCATCCGCGAGACGGCCTGAGAGGCTGTGATCCGCGGAGGGGCGCCGTTGCACCGCCGGACCCGCCAGGCCCTGATCGCACTGCCGCTGATCCTCGTGATCGGGGCGCTGCTGGCGCTCGCCGGCAGCGCGGGCGGCGTGCGCGCGTTCGGCTGGCCGGTCTTCGCCGGCTGCGTCGCCCTCGCCTTCGCGCTGAACGTCGCGGCCTTCGTGCCCGCCTGGCTCGCGCAGACGGAGAAATACTACGACCTGACGGGGAGCCTGACCTATCTCAGCGTCCTCGCGGCCGCGCTCTCCGGCCGCGCCGGCGGCGCAGGCGGCGCAGGCATCGATGCCCGCTCGCTCCTGCTCGCGGTGCTCGTCGCGGGCTGGGCGATCCGCCTCGGGCTCTTTCTCTTCCGGCGCATCCGCGAAGACGGCCGCGACCCGCGCTTCGACGCGATCAAGCCCGACTTCGCGCGCTTTCTCATGGCGTTCGTGCTCCAGGGGCTCTGGGTCTCGCTGACGGCGGCGGCCGCCCTCGCCGCCATCACGTCGACGCGCCCGGCTCCCCTCTCCGCGATCGACGCCGTCGCGCTGGCGGTCTTCGGTCTCGGATTCGGCCTCGAGATCGTCGCGGATCGCCAGAAGCGGGCCTTCCGACGGGATCCGGCGAATCGGGATCGCTTCATCGCGACGGGGCTCTGGGCCCGCTCGCGCCATCCGAACTATCTGGGCGAGATCCTGCTCTGGACCGGCATCGCGGGGCTGGCCTGGCCGGCCCTCGCCGGCCCGCAGTACCTCACCCTCGTCTCGCCGCTCTTCGTCTACGTCCTGCTGACGCGCATCAGCGGGATCCCGCTGCTCGAAGCCCGCGCTCTCTCGCGCTGGGGTGACGATCCCGCTTATCGCGCCCATCTCGCTCGGACGCCGAGGCTCGGCCTGCGCCTCCGCACCGACGACGGAGCAGACGGAGTCGGCCCGACCCGCAGCACCGGCTAGGCCCCGGCGCACCGGCGCTGCTGCACCGGCGTCCCGATGCGGCTCTCGCCTTCCGCTCTCGTCTTCGGCTCTCGTCTTCGGCCTTCGTCTTCGGCCTTCGCGTTCGGCCTTCGCGTTCGGCCGCCGTCTTCGGCCCTCGCGGCGGCGCGATGCACATGCGGCGACTACCCTGCCGCCGCGCCGGCCGGGATCGGTCCGCGCATCCTGTGATCCGTGTCCTGGAACCCCTGTCCTGCCACTCGCGCACGGGAACCCGCCGATGGAAATGAAGCGCTTCGTGATCATGGGTGCGGGAGAAGTCGGGCGCTACCTCGCCCGCAGCCTCTCGGCCTCCGGCCATGCCGTGACCCTGATCGACAGCGATCCCGCGAAGCAGCGCATGATCGAAGAGCGGCTCGACGTCTCCTTCGTGCTCGGCAACGGGACCCACGTCCCGGTCCTCGAGGCCGCAGGCATCGCGGGCTGCGATCTGTTCGTCGCGTCGAGCTCCTCGGACGAGGCGAACCTCGCGGCTTCGCTGCTCGCCAAGACCCTCGGCGCGCCGCATACGGTCGTGCGTGTCGCGACGGCCGAGGACGTCACGCGCTACGGACGGATCTACGAAAAGACCTTCCGCGCCGACCTGCTGCTCTCGACCCAGCTGCTGACGACGACCCGCGTCCGCAACCTCGTGCTCGGCTACAACACGATCGAGATCGAATATCTCGCCGGCGGCGCCCTCCAGATCCGGCGCACGGCCGTCGAGGCCGATTCGCAGCTGGCCGAACGCAGCCTCGCCGAAGCCGATCTGCCGAAGGATTGTCTCGTGCTCGCCTTCATCGCGAACGGGCGCGTGACGGTGCCGACGGGCTCGGATCGGCCTTCCGTCGGCGACGACGTGCTCGTGATCGGGACGCCGAAGGCGATCGATGAGGTCGAGCGACGAGCGAGCAGGCGGTCTCGGCAGCTCGGGCTCGTCGTCGTCGCGGGGGGCGGTGCGACGGGACATGCCGTGGTGTCGAACCTCGCGGGACGCGTCAAGCAGCTGAAGCTGATCGAGCTCGATCGATCGCGCGCGGAGGCGC